>VFKD01000268.1 GCA_009885735.1 bacterium | reverse complement strand
TTTGGCGGCAGCAAGATTCCGGAGATGATGAAGGGACTGGGTTCCGGCATCAAGGAGTTCAAGAAGGGCATGTCCGAGGACGTTGATGACAAGAAGCCCGTGGCTGCCAAGACCGAGACCAAGGAATAGGCCTCGGAGGCCACTGGAGAATCTACATTGCAAACGGTTCACATCATTGCGAGCATCATACAGCTTCCCATTGCGATCCTGCTCATCTTGATCATCGCAATTCAGCAGACCAAGAATGAGGGCCTCGGCGCGGCAATCAGCGGCAAGGTGAGCTCGTCGTTCAAGGGCAAGGCCGGCTTTGACGAGCGCATGACCGGCCTCACCACGAGGTTCGCCGTTGCCTTCTTCGTCATCAGCATCGTTGTAGCGGTGACGATGAATCGGTAGTCGTCCCGCTGTTGCTGTACCTTTCTGAAACGGACGGGGCGCGAGCCTCGTCCGTTTCTGTGTGTAGTTCACTTGTGTTCGAGGGGAATCTCAGATGGCTCCCACTCTCAGGGTTCTTCAGGCGAGTTGGTGGCTTCTCATAGCGAGCCTTCTTGTTGGATGGTCCGGCCAGAAGAAGAGCGCCACGGGAACCGAAGCGGACACGGATTTCGCTTCGAACAAGGCGGTGTTTGCGTCGATCCACGCAGCCGGAAGACTAATCTTGTATGAAGGTTTGCCACACCACGCATTCGAGGCAAAGGAACTCAAATTAGAGAAGCGCAAGAAGCGGACCATGGCGCTCCACGGATGCTCGTTCTACAGAGACCACCTAAAGCTCTCCGCCTACGATCAGCAGAGGCTCAAGTCCCTGCTTGGGTCCGAGGCGTCGTTTGCAAAGTGGAGCGGTGAAAAGAGGTGTGGAGGATTTCATCCGGACTACTGCGTACAAATGAGCGTGGGTAGGGCAGCCTACCGCTTCTTGATCTGCTTTGGATGTCATGAGGTGAAGGTCTACGGTCCGAAACACAGTCTGCGATGCGATATTCAGCGCGACGCATACGTTCTGCTCGAGAAGCTTCTGAAGAAGCACCGCAAGAATCGTCCCCCGAAGGAATCTAGATAGGCTCGGCCTCAGTCCGACGAGTTGTACGTGAACTCGAACCCGAATACACTCCAGCGTGTGTTGTTCATCGGGCTCGTGTCACCTAGCTGCTCCAAAAAATGCGGCCATGTCTTGTCATGTTGAGTAAGTATCGCAATACGAGCGACTACGCACGGAATGAACTCGGATCGGCCAAGTTGAGTGTCGTCCTCAGGTCTCGGCATCGGCATGCGGATGCGTTGGTCGTTGACGTTTCGTCCGCAGGACGCTTGGCCGCAGGCCGCCCAGCCGGGTACTTCAGTGCTCGGACCGTAAAGTGTTGCGCCTGCGGAGGAGCCGTGAACGACCCCTCTGTGGGCGTTCCGCCGACCGTCCTGCGGACGGGAAACCGCACAAAGTGTCGGCGGGTTGTGCATGTACCGGCCGATTGTTCATTAGGAGCGGAGCTTTCGCCGTTTGGAAGCGCGTCATTCCCGCATGTTGCTAGCGGGAACGAAACATCCAGTCGTACCCGATCTGCTGTTGCCGGACCCTTCGGCTTCGCGGCGATACGGTCCTTCGACTGCGGCTCGATACGGCTGAGCCGCGCTCAGGACGAGCGGAATCCACGCTGGGTGACAATGACGGGGCTGTTGCGATAGCCTGATCAGCCGGACCGGTTCTCGAAACTTGACACAACTACAATATCTTTTCGGACACAAGTGATCTAGCGAATTCCGCCGATCAGGTCGGCAAATCCCTCCGCTGCAATTCGCTTGCCGGTGTAGAATGGTCCGAACTCCGCATACTTTGCGGTAACCTCGTCCCACCGCATCGTGTAAACGAGCTGTTTGATTGCGATCGGCTCGGTAGCCCACAGCGTGACGCCCCACTCCCAATCGTCTAGGCCCGTCGAACCGGTGATCATTTGCTGGACGCGGTCGGTGAACTTCCTGCCTGTACCGCCGTGCTCGCGCATCATCTTGCGGCGCTCTTCCATCTCCTCGGTGTACCAGTTCACTGCTTCTCCGCGCCGTTTGTTCATGGGATAGAACGAGATGTAGGGCTTATCGTCTGGAATAGCTGGGTAGAGGCGCCGTTGCACGAAGGGCTGCTGCATGAGTTCGTCCAGGTTGTCTGTGCCTCCTCGAGCCGATGCTTCATACATCGACAGCTCGGTCACCGAGAAGTAGGAGTATGGCCGTGTGCAAAGGGACCCGAGAGCCGTGCGCGAGAAGCTCGTCTGGCACTCCAGAAGTTCATCAAGAGTGGGTCGGACATGCAGGAACAGCAGATCGGCCTTGTGTCCGACGATGGAGTAGGCAGCGCTTGCGCCGTTTACGGGCCGCTCCTGTATCGTTTGCAGGTTCGTTGCCTGTTCAGCCGCTGCCAAACGGTCGCTGTGCGTCATGCCGCTCATCCGATCCCATGAAATGGTGCGAAAGTCGTGAAGAACGAACCAGCCGTCGAGGACGCCGGGTGGTTCTGCCATTATGGAAACCCCGTAGACATCGAGATAACGGCAGAATCGTGTGCATTCACTTTCAAGAGAACCTGTAGGTCCTTCGTTTGCCAGTATCGCAGGGTGCGGTCCGCCCCGCCGGTGGCGACAATCGTTCCATCCTTGGCGAGTGCAAGGCACAAGGCTGATCGGTCCATCAGCTTTTCGACGGTGAGCTTGAAAGCGCCAGATACCACGGTGTAGATTCGGACTCTGCTGTCCGCACCGATGGTTACGATGCGTGCATCTTGAGTGATTCCAATGCCGGACACAGACTTGTCGTGCGCACGATGTCGTGCGATGAGGCTGAGGTCCGCCAGCCGCCACAACATGATGAGACCGTCGGACGAGCCGCTTAGGACAGCTTGGCTATCTGGAGTGAATCGCAGCTGCGTCACGGCCTCGTCATGCCCAACGATGGTTCCCGCAAGACCACCGTCCGCCCTGAACACCCGTAAGAGTCGGTCTGCGCCGCCGGACGCAAGGAGCTTGCCGTCCGGGCTCCACGCTAGCGCGCGAACCGCCTGAGAGTGAGCTGGAATGTCCAAGAGAAGCGTACCTGCCATCGCATTCCAGAGCTTGACGTGGTTGTCGGCGCCGCCGCTTGCCAGCACTCGCCCGTTTGGGCTAAGTGCCAGACACGTTACCGCCTTTTCGTGGGCCTCTAGGCTATTATCGAGGGTGCCGTCATCTGCGTTCCAGAACTTTACTGTTTGGTCATCGCCGCCGGAGTAGATGCGCTTGCCATCCGCGGAAAGTGCGATACAGGTGACCGCGCCGTCGTGCGCCAGGACATTCAGGAGCTGCTTTCCCGAGTTGTCCCACACCCTGAATGACTTGTCGGCGCCGCCCGTAACCAGCGGCGGAAGCTCGACAGGCGCTTGGGACTGCGCCGCAGCACACTGCAGGATGGTCCCAGCAACGAGGAGGATGATAAAGGAGTTTCTCACCCAGAGTAAGACGTGGCAAGTCAAGGCGCCGTTGCCTTGATGCATGCTAGGTTTACGCAACGACTTGGAGGGAGTCCAGACCGAAGTTGCTAGCATAGAGGCGCTGAACCTGCGCATACTCGTCGTCGGTAAGCCTCGGCGTCTCCGTGGCGGACGCGAATTCGATCAGCTGATCCTTGTCGTAGATGTTCGGCAGCGCCGAGGCCATGCTTGGTTCATAGAGGACAAACTGCAGGGCCGCCTGACCCAGTGTTCTCTCGCCTCCCTGCGTTAGGAAGTCTAGCCTCTCCACCTTTTTGAGCCCGTCCAGGAGCCACGCCTTCCGCGCCTCGGTGGTTGGCACGCGATGGGCTCGATGGTCCCCTGGTGCGAATTCTGTTTTGTCGGTATAGTTGCCTTCCAACAGGCCGGATGCGTGCGGCACGCGGCAGATTACTCCGACATCGTGCGTCCGGGCAGTGGGGAAGATAGCCTCCCCGAGCATCTGCTCAACCAGGTTGTAGATAATCTGGGGAATTGCATACCGATGCTCCACCGCATATATTCCCTCTTCCGCCTGGCGATCCGGCTTGAGGGCCGGACCAAGGGCGGCTCCAATTTCGCGGATCTTGCCTTCTGACCGCAGCTCATAAAGCGTGTTCCAAAGGTCATCTGCCTGGAGCGCATCCATCCGTGGGTTATGCAATTGATAGAGGTCAATGTGGTCGGTTCCAAGCCTCGATAGGCTGGCTTCACACGCTCTACGAAGGAAGTCAGGCGACCAATCGTGCGGCCTCTCGCGCTGGCCGGGCTGGGGGCCGGGATGGTTGATGAAGTCGTAGCCAAACTTCGTGCCGATCACGATCTCGTCTCGGCGACCCGCGAACGCATCGCGCAGCATGGTCTCGCCTCTGCCGTCGCCATAGACGTCCGCGGTATCAAAGTAGGTGATGCCGTGGTCGAGCGCTGTGCGCAGGAGGTCGATTGCGAACGCATCGTCCGAGATGCCCCACATTGTGGTGGAGACGGTCCACACGCCGAAACCAACTTCTGAAACGCGCATTCCACTGCGACCAACCGAGCGATAGTGCAAGTTCACTCCCCAAACCTGGGTAACCCAGGGGAATCTTCCGACGTCTAAAGTGTACAGTACCACCAAAGGGCCTGTCAACGGAACTTGCGCGGGCGGTGCGCCGGAGGTTGACTCCGAATCGCAGGTGTGATAGACTTGGGCTTGATTTGGGCTGGGCAAACCAGGAGGGACTTGTCGATGCAACTTAGATACATGCTGTCCATGGCGGGCGGTGTGGCGATGCTGGTGTCTGCGGAGGTCGCTCACGCACAGAATGCCGCACCCTTTACCATCCGACATCCGCCGGACGGCGCCACCGTTCGAGAGAAGGTCGTGGTCAAGGTGCCCCTAGCGAGCATCCCCGAGGGTGCCTATGTTGCCGTCTCGCTCGACGGGCAGTTCCGGGTTGCCTTGAGCCCCAGTGCAGCTCAGCGGGACCCCAAGAAGAATACGAACCCGTTCTTTGAGTACGTTTGGGACACCAAGGCCAAGATAAAGACCGGCCTCTCCGGCAAAGAGAGCGTTCCAGGGGACGGACCGCACACCATTGCGGTGGAGCTCTATCCTGCCGGCGGCACCGGCAAGCCGGCCGAGACAAGCTCGGTGCGAGTGAATGTTGCCAACAAGATTATTGGCGACCCAGGGGCTCTTAAGCTGCGCTACAAATATGTGGATAGGCGAGACCAAAAGTACGCCCGACGCAGCGATGCCGCCATTCTGGCAGGTCTCTCCCAAGGCATGCAGGGCTCCGGCGAAGTCGAGCTCTTCGGCATGAAGAGCGATCTTTCACTTTCGGTTCAGGACCTGTACGACAACGGCAGCGCGATTGTGCGAAACAAAATGCTGAACCTCTCGGTTCGCCAGGGCGGCACCGAGACCAAGTATCCCGCGAACCAACTGCCTGCATCTCTATATCAGGAAGTGGATGACCGCGGCGTTGTGACATACCAGAACAAGTCGACCACGTTCAACGACTTTGCTCAGCTTGGCATCCCAGTTCAGACGACGCTGGAGCTGCCGCTTCTGCCGAACCAGGCGTTGACGGTGGGAGCTACGTGGCCGAGCGACAAGCCGGTTTCGCTGGACATTCCGGGCACCGCGCCAGAGGACCAGCCCAAGGTAGTGCTGACGAACAAGTTCGAGGGCATTGAGTGGGAGGGCGGCTATCCTAGCGCCAAGATCACCCAGACCTTCGATAGCTCGACTTCTCCGCTCAAGCTTACATCGATCACCTTCGGCACGATTGTGGTTGAGAAGCCGACAATCAAGTTCACGCGCGATATCTTCATTGCCTACCGATCCGGCACGCTGGTGAAGATTGCTCGAACCATTGAGGTTACCGGCAAGACGACTAACGGGGTGAACGCGCTGTCCGGCGGCGGCGCACCTGGAATGACTGGCAATATGGGTGGCGGAATGCAAGGCGGAATGGGCGGAATGATGGGCATGCCCCCCGGCATGATGGGGCGCGGCGGAGCAGGCGGCCCGAGCGGACCTCCTGCCGGCGCAATGGGCATGATGCAGATGATGGGCCGTGGCAGGGGCGCAGCGGGCGGCGGAGCAGGCGGCCCGAGCGGACCTCCTGCGGGCGCAATGGGCATGATGCAGATGATGGGCCGCGGCGGCGCCGGCGCCGGCGGCAACGCGAGGACACGGGCGATGGCCGGCATGATGGGTGGTGGTCCTGGTGGGGCGCCTGGAATGATGGGCGGCGGTGTTCCGCGTATGGGCGGCGGTCCGGCTGGGGGTGCTGCTCGAGTGAACAATATCATTACGCTCAAGGCCACCAGTGTTACTGAGCTTGTGCCGAATGCTCCGAAGACGGCCAGCCGCTAGCGGCGGTTAGCGCCTCAGCACACAACTAAAGAGAGGTGACCTGCGCCGTGGTATAATACGGTGCTGGTCGCCTCTCTTTGCATGTAAGGACCACAGCCACTCCTGGCACAGGAACTCAAGCCATGGCCGTAGCAACCCCACGAACCGCCCGCCCTCAGCCCGAGGACGACAAGAGGATGGAGCTTACCGAGCATCTCGGCGAGCTGCGTTCTAGGCTGATTCGTATCATCCTCTACCTCGTGGCCGGCTCCACTGTCTGCTACTACTTCTTCAAGCCGCTCTACCGCCTCCTGTTCTGGCCAATGGAGCAGGCTATCAAAGCCTCCGGCAAGCCGATGCAGTTTCTCTTCATCGATTTCATTAACCCGTTCTTCGTCGTTCTCGAGATATCGGTGGTAGCGGGTCTTATATTGACACTTCCGTTCATCACTCTAGAGCTGTGGGGCTTTATCGCACCGGCGCTGACGCGGCAGGAGCGAAAGCCTCTACGATTCGTCGCTCCAGCTGCGTTCCTGCTGTTTTTGTGTGGCGTTGCCCTCTCGTACTATGTATCCAGATCTGCTATCACGTGGCTCATCGGCTTCGTGGACTACTTCCCGAACGCGGTCTTGATGCAGGATCCAAAGAAGTACGTGATGTTTATGCTCAAAATCATGGGTATCTTCGGCCTGATGTTTGAGCTGCCGGTTGTGCTGGGCTTCCTCGCGCACGTAGGAATTGTCAAGTCGGCCGCCATGAAGAAGTACTGGCGGCATGCCATTGTAGCTATTGCCTTCGTTGGTATGCTGGTGACGCCAACCAACGATGTCATGACCATGCTCATGATGGTCGTGCCCATCTTCATCCTCTACCTGGGGAGTATCTTCCTTGTCCAGTTTATCGAGAAGAAGCGCGCCCAGCGGACTCGATGAATGCGAGATCATTTGTAGATAGCTGGACGTCCGCCGAGGATTACCGTGGCCAGGTGGCACACGTTGAGCAGATTCCCGCTCGACCGGCCTCCTATTCGTCCATCGATCCGCCGCTATCACAGGACCTTGCGGCCGCCTTTGGGACATCGGGGATCGAGCGGCTCTATACGCACCAGGCAGAGGCGATTACAAGGGTCAGGTCCGGCGCTAATGTCGTTGTAGTGACTGCCACGGCGAGTGGCAAGACGCTCTGTTACAATGCGCCGGTCGTTGAGGCGGTGCTTGCGAACCCAAGCGCGCGTGCTCTCTATCTGTTTCCCACGAAGGCGCTTGCGCAGGATCAACTCGGAAAGCTTAATGACCTCGGGCTCTTTCCTCGCGTGCTCTTCGCATCGTATGACGGCGACACTCCCCGGCCGGACCGAGCTTTGGTGAGGCGCTCGTCGCACATCGTGCTCTCGAATCCGGATATGCTCCATCTGGGCATCCTGCCGAACCACACCGAGTGGTCGAGGTTCTTCACGCAGCTTCGGTTTGTGGTGGTGGACGAGTTGCACTCCTATCGAGGAGTGTTTGGGGCGCATGTGGCACAGGTGCTGAGGCGCCTTCGGCGCACCTGCAAGGCCTATGGCTCGAAGCCGCAGTTCATCGCCTGCTCCGGCACCATCGCAAATCCACGAGAGCACTTTCGTGCCCTCACGGGTGAGGATGCAACCGTGGTGTCGGAAAACGGCGCGCCCTGTGGGCCTCGCACGTTCGTTTTCTGGAACCCTCCTCAGCTCGAATCCGGCGCACGGCGCAGCGCGCACTCCGAGGCGAACGCGCTCTTTACCGATCTCGTGGCAAACGGTGTGCGAACAATCGCTTTCGCCCGGGCGCGCAAGAGCGCGGAGCTTCTGCTGCGATCCGCGCGAGAGACCTTGGCGAAACGAGGGGATAACTCAGCGGCCTCTGTATGCGCCTATCGGGCCGGCTACACGCGCGAGCAGAGGCGAGAGATCGAACGACGGCTCTTTGACGGTGATCTGGTGGGTATAACCTCTACGAATGCACTGGAGATGGGGATCGATGTGGGCGGCCTAGACGCAAGCCTGCTGACAGGGTATCCCGGCACAATCGCATCTGCATGGCAGCAGGCGGGGCGCAGCGGCAGGGGACGCGAGGAGTCGCTCTCGGTGTTGGTGGGAATGGACAATCCGCTCGACCAATACTTGATGCGGCACCCGGAGTACTTCTTTGGCAGACCCTGTGAGCGGGCGTCTGCAGATGCCGGCAATGCCAGAATACGCTCGTCGCACCTGGTGTGTGCCGCTCACGAGCACCCTGTGAGCGCAGCAGATTCCGTCTATTTTGGCGAGGACATTGAAGTCCTACTGGATGCGCAGGCAGACTCAGGCGCGCTGAACAAGCGCGGCGACCGGTGGTACTGCCCTGGGGGTGATTATCCGGCGTCGAGCGTGAATCTTCGCAGCGCATCGTCAGAGATCTACTCGCTGGTTCTTGGCGGGGCAAATGGACCCTGCCTCGGCACCGTTGAGGGCGCGAGGGTCTACTCCGAAGCCCATCCGGGGGCGATCTACCTCCACATGGGAGAAACGTATCGGGTCGAGCATCTTGATGACATAGGTAAGATGGCTACGGTGCGAAAGGTAGATCTTGGCTACTATACCGAGCCGCTTGAGTCTGCATCCCTGGACGTGCTGTCGGTTCTGCGCTCGAGGGAGCTGCCCGGTGGGCGCGCCTGTTTAGGTACGGTGGTTGTTCGAAGCGGAGTGGTGGGCTTCCGTACGAAGCGCGCGCAAAGCAGCGAGGTCCTGTCGGTGACGGATCTGGACCTTCCGGAGCAGGTGTTTGAGACTCATTCCCTCTGGCTGGAGGTAGGTCCTCGTTCAGTCAAGCATCTCGCGGACGATGGCTTCAGCCTCCCTGGCAGCCTTCATGCCGCCGAGCACGCCCTCATTGCGATGATGCCGCTTGCGACAATGTGTGACCGATGGGATGTGGGCGGCGTGAGCTCGCCCATGCATCCAGACACCCGATGCCCCTCGGTGTTCATGTACGACGCCTACCCAGGAGGCGTAGGAATTGCAGAGAGCGCTTACGAGGCGCTCGACCTGCTCGCGCTCACGACTCAGCAGCTCATCGAGGAGTGCGGATGCGACGACGGTTGTCCGAGCTGCATTCATTCGCCCAAGTGCGGATCACGCAATGCGGTGCTGGACAAGCGTGGAGCGGCACGGCTGCTCAGAGACCTGCGAAGGATGGCGGACAAGGAGGCGGTGCGAGCATAGAATGGGTGACAGGCACAAGGGCAAGAAGCGGCTAACCGTTGTTCACATTCGACGAGCCAGGATGCGGTTTCGCCTCGTCGCGGCTTTGTTGGTCGCGCTGACAGCAGGGACAGCCTACGTGGCGTGGTTCTCGCCCTGGGCGCGTCACGCGGCACGCCAAAGGCCCGAGGTTGTCGTCTCGCCCAGGTAAGGTCGCACGCGGTGTGTGATAACTCGATTGGAGCTGATGTGATATGAAGGTTGGACTATTGGGATTGCCGGAGAGCGGCAAGACGACTTTGTTTAACGCGCTCACGCGCTCGGATGCGGCGGTCAACACATTTGGTGGGCGACGCGATGAGATTCATCTTGGAAGCGTGCCGGTGCCGGATGAGCGATTCGACTTTGCCGTGCGCGTATGCGTGCCGAAGAGCCGGGTTCCCGCGATGCTCGAAGTGACGGACGGCGGCGCGAAAGTTGATGTATCTCAGAGCCGCGAGAAGTTCGGCGCGGACTTCTTCGCCGGCGTCCGAAACATGGATGCGCTCGTCTTGGTGCTTCGAGCTTTCGAGAGCGAATCGGTGTTGGCGCCGGATGGCGGAATTGACCCACGTAGAGACGCCGAAAGGGTACTTGCCGAGTTGCTTCTTGCGGACCTCGTGGTGGCGGAGGGCAGGCTCGAGAAGCTCGAGAAAGCGCGCGTGCTTAAGCGAATCACTCCCGCCGAATCCGCCGAGCGGCTGGTGATGGACCGAGTGAAGGCGCACCTTGATGAGCTGAAGCCAATTCGAACCCTTGAGCTCTCAGTGGAAGAGGACCGCGCAGTCCGGAGCTTTGCATTCGTAACTGCCAAGGAGGTCATCCTCGCGGCGAACGTCGGAGAAAACGACCTGCAAGGCTCGCCGCTATGCGCGAGCCTGCGCGAGTATGCAGCCGAGATCGGCGTGCCGATCATAGAGTTCTGCGCCAAGCTCGAAATGGAGTGCGCTCAGATGGAGCCGGACGAGGAGCGGGAGTTTTTGGGTGCAATGGGCGTCTCGGAGCCCGCGCGCGACCGGCTTATCCGGGCAGCGTATGCTGCTCTGGGCTACATTAGCTTCTTCACCGTGGGCGAAGATGAGGTGCGCGCGTGGACAGTGCGCGACGGTTCGACCGCGGTGATGGCTGCCGAGAAGATCCACACAGAGATCGCTCGGACGTTTATTCGCGCCGAGACGATGGCTTTCGAGGACTTTCGGGGGGCCGGCTCGTGGGACGCGGCGAAGGCCGCAGGCAAGATGCGCCTCGAAGGCAAGGAGTATCTGGTGAAGGATGGCGACATTCTGCACATCCGCAACTCAAAAGGGTAGGGCGCCTCTGCATCACGAGTGTACACCCTGTTTTGCTCGGCATGTCGAGTGCTCCTGCCCGGACCTCACGAGCCTGCCGCCACCGTTCCTTGCGGCATGGAGTCGGCGGCAGCGAAGCACCGTACCTTGCAGCTCCCGCAACCGCCTTCTTAGTTGCGATTCCAGTCCGCACTAATGCGACCGAAGGAGAGTCGCCGAGCCCTACGGATTTGGCGGGGACGTACAGATAAGCACCACCAGGCACTCGTTCCCGGTGTTCTCGATGCCGTGAACGCACCACGGCGGCAGATAGACGAAGTCGCCTTTTTTCACCTCTCGATTGTAGCGGGCAAAGGTCATCGTTCCGGCGCCTTCAAGGATGACGTAGGTCTCCTCCGTCTCGTGGCTGCTCGGCTCCAGCACCACATGCGGCGGCACATAGAAGAGCACCAGGCTGCAGTTTGTGGACGGCGCCTTCGGATTCACCGGGTGAACTACGCGGACGCCCAGGCCGTGGCAGCCGGCATAGGCTACGGGAACACCGTCCTGCGCGGTGACGATCATGGGATCCGGCGCGACCTCGGGCTTCGGGATGGTCGCCTCCGCGCTGCCTTTGTATCCTGCGTGCTGGGTTATCTTGGCCAATTGGGAGTTCTCTTTCTGGGTTAGGTTGGACGCTGCGCATCAGGCGTATTGAGAACCTTCCGTCCCGCCGCTCATTGTGGTCTCAGCCCGGTGCGCTGCTTCTAGCGTGAGGTTCTGCCAAGCGCACAGGTACTCCTTCCGCACGTCCGACAGCCCACTGTCCGACCGAGGACTCCCGAGCAGGTAAGAAGAACTTGGAATCGACCATGGAACACAGCCTCCAGCGCGATAGCGAACACGATCTGCAGGCGGATCGCGACCAGGCGAACCGCTGGCTTGCACGGTTTGCGCCGCTCGTTCGCGGCATGGACACGCTCTCCGCGAAGTATTGCCGCAGCAGGCTTGAGGCGCTGGAACTGCTCCGTCCCGGAGTGGCGTTGGGGCTGGCCTCTCTTCGCGCGTCTCACGAGACTGAGGACGGCGAACTGCTCACCACACTCGAGAGCGCCGAGGTCCAGCTCGATATGATCGAGACCAGCCTAAAGCGACGGCTGGCCTCGCTCTCGCCGGGTGACCCTGAGGGTATGGTGGACCTCGCCTCTCTGCGCAAGGACCTCGCCGAGGTGGCAGCGCGGCACGAGGTCGAGGAGGCGGTTGGCGTCGAGCCTCGGCCACAGAGGCTTGAGCTTCGCATCTCAAACGGCAATCTCGCCGCAGCAGGCTTCATGGGGCTCTTCAGCGTGGGGTGGCTCTCCTTCACCACCGTTCACGCCATTTTCATGATAGGCGGCATGATGCGCGCGTTCGGCCCGCTCGCGCTGCTGCTTCTGGGGTTCTATGCCCTCTTCTTTGCGGTGGGAATTGGGATGGGAGCCGCTGCAGTTGCGTCAGCTTGCCGGGAGGAGATCGAGCTTGACGGGAGGAGCCTTTCGATCAGGCGCAGCCTGCTGGGGTTCTCGTGGGTCAAGGAGTACACCCTTGCCGCGAATGCTAGTATTCGACAGGAGCAATCGACCCAGATGCGCCAGCAGGGCGCCGCGACGAAGAACAAGGTTCTGGTGGTGGAGACGGCGCCTGGGTCGCAGGTTAAGTTCGGGGCGGGCTGCTCGCCGGAGAGGCAGCGGGAGCACCTTAAGCGCATAAACGAGTATCTCAAGGGGATTGGCTAGACCGAAATCGTTTGGTGGCACTCTCGGCTGTGCAGGTTCGGCGTACACCTAGTCGCGCCACCCACTGCACAACATCAGACCGTTCGCCCTGAGCGCTCGTCAGCCTTACCGACGAGCAGTCGAAGGGTGGTCCGCCGCAATTTGGGTCCTTCGACTGCGGCACGAAACGGCTGTGCCGCGCTCAGGACGAACGGTCTCTAGTCACCGGTGGCGGTTATTCTTGTCCGCGCACACTTACCTCGGCGATAAGCTCCCGCCTGCAAGCATCGCAAAGATGACTAAGCCTAGGCCGATTCGGTAGACGATGAACACCGTGGTCGGCCTCGTCTTCAGGAACTGCATGAGCCAATGGATGGAGAGCCATCCAACTACGAAGGCAAGAGCCGTGCCGATGACATAAGCTCGGACCTGCCCGGCAGCTAGAATGGCGTGGCGCTCGTCGAACAGCTCCTTGACTCCTGCGAGGAACACCGCGGGAAGGCTCAAGAGAAACGAAAATCGCGCCGCTGCCGCGCGCTCGAGGCCGAGGAACAGACCGGCGGTGATAGTGGTGCCGGAGCGCGATGCCCCAGGAATGAGCGCCATTGCCTGCCCGAGCCCAACGGCAAGGCCGTCCATCACGGTTATCGTGCGGATTCCCCGGTTCGCCCGCGCCTTCTTTTCGGCTATCCAGAGCAGCAACGCGAACCCAATGAGAGCAGCAGCGACAACGTAGAGCGAACGAAGGTCGCCCTTGATCTGCTTCTCGAATGCCTTGCCGACGAGGACGATCGGCACAGTGCCAAGCAGCACGGGAAGCAGGAGCCTTCGGTCCGGCACCTCGTCGGAATCGGATCCGTTGGGCCGGCGAGTCGCCACGGCGACTAGGTCGGTCCGGAAATAGACCAGCGCGGCGAGGAGAGTGCCAAGCTGAGTGACCGCAGTAAAGGCAGCTCCCGGATCGTCCCAGCCGAAGAACGCGGGAAAGACGCGGAGGTGGGCCGTGCTGCTGACAGGGAGCCACTCGGTGGCTCCCTGCAGAATGCCTAATATCGCGGCTTGAAGGTCACCCAAGCTAATCGTCGGGCCGTGGGCCCGGCGGGATTCCCTGCTCGCTGGAACGCTTGGCTACTCGAACCGTGAGGTCACCCGCCACTCGGATCTGGCACGACAGGCGATACTTCTCGATGAGCTCCGGCTCCTCGAGCCCCTCCCGCTCCTCGTCCGACATAGGGGGCACTTCGCCCTCCAGAACTTCTACCCGGCAGGTGGTGCAAAGCATCTGCCCTCCGCACCGGTGCAGAATGTCAATCCCGGCATCCTCGATGCCGAGCACCAGCTTCTTTCCCGCTTCAACCTCGAAGGGCTCCTCGCCCTCCACGGTGATCTTTGCCATATAGTATCTCTCCAGGGGCCCTACGGCCAACATTGCCCGGTAGAGTTAGCCCCAGAGCTGCCCCATTCCTCCCACTGCACTCTCAAGAACCACCGCATCCGCGCCGAACATTACGGATAGGCACACCCAGAGCAGATGGGTGACCGCGTGCTCGGCAGTTCGCCGCGGCAGGCGCGCCGGCGAAGGATCGCACTATGTTTCTCATTATCGGCCTCGCGGTGGTGTTTGGAAGCATCATCGTCGGCTTCACCATGGCCGGCGGCCAGATTAGCGTTCTCATTCAGATATCGGAGTTCATCGTCATTGGCGGAGCGGGACTCGGCTCAATTCTCATCGCAAACCCACCGTCAATCATCGGACAGATAATCAAGGGCATCTTGGGCGTGATGAAAGGCAACAAATTCACCAAGAACGTCTACACCGAGCTGCTGCGAATGCTCTATGAACTGTTTATGCTCGCCCGCCGCGAAGGGATGGTGGCCCTCGAGGCCCACGCCGAGAGGCCGCACGAGAGCGATATCTTCAAGAAGTACCCCTCGTTCGCCGCGAACCACCACGCTCAGGAGTTTCTCTGCGACACGCTCAAGGTAGTGATAACGGGCACCGTACAGCCGTTCGACCTAGCCGAGATGATGGAGACAGACCTGGACACGCACCACAAGGCGGCCGAGAAGGTGTCGGACGTCATTCAGACCACCGGAGACGCGATGCCGGGCTTCGGGATTGTAGCTGCGGTCCTTGGCGTTGTCATCACAATGGGTTCCATCGGCGGCAGCCCAGAGGAGATCGGCCACCATGTGGCCGCCGCCCTTGTGGGCACCTTCATCGGCATCTTGCTGGCCTACGGAGTCTTCGCGCCCATCGCTGCCGCGCTCAAGGGCCACCTTGATTCCGAGGCTCAATATATGGCCTGCATACGCGCCGCTCTGCTTGCCTTTGCCCGCGGAGACGCACCGATGACTGCGGTGGAGTTTGCCCGCAGAAACATTGATCCAGGCGGGCGGTGCAGCTTTACAGAAATGGAGGTCGCCCTCAAGGGCGGCTAGGGAGCGCTAGACGTTATGTTCAACGAGGAAAGGCCCATCATTGTCATCAAGAAGAAGGGAGGCCACGCCGCCCACCATGGTGGTTCCTGGAAGGTCGCGTACGCCGACTTTGTCACAGCCATGATGGCCTTCTTCCTGGTCATGTGGATTCTGGGCCTCAGCCAAGACAAGCGGAAGGCGATTGCCTCTTACTTCCAAGACCCTGTGGGAGCAATGCGATCCACCGGCGGCTCAATGTCTCCGCTCAACACAGGCCCACAGCCTCCAGGCAAGATGCAGATTCTGCCCTCGCTAGCGGCGCTCCGGCGTGAAACTGCCGAGCGCAACCAGTTCAAAGAGGTGAAGGAGAACATCGAGGAGACTGTTGCAAAGACGCCCGAGCTCAAGCAGATAGAGGAGTTCATCCAGATCGAGATCGTGCGCGACGGCCTTCGCATTGAGCTTATCGACGGGCAGGAGGGTCTCTTCTTCGACCTGGGCTCCGCCAAGATCAAGCCGCGAACAACGGCCGTTATAAGAAAGATCGGCGGCATTATCGCAACGCTGCCGAACACCGTGGTGGTGGAGGGGCACACCGACGCTCGACCGCTCTCAACCACGAATTCCGGCTACTCAAACTGGGAGCTCTCGACCGACCGAGCGCAGGCGGCAAGGCGCGTAATGGTGGGGGTGCTCCGGCAGGACCAGATCGAGCGCGTAACCGGATATGCAGACAGCAAGCTGCGTAAGCCGAGCGACCCATTGCATTTCTCGAATCGGCGCATCAGCCTGCTAGTAGAATACAAGTCGATCGAAGCCCGCATGAGCGATACAGAGCGAGCGCAAGCGCAGCTGCTTGCAGAACAGCCGAAAGCGCCCGTACATTCGATGGAGGCAGAGGTGAACCAGCCGCATCACAGCAATGGACACTAATGGCGACGAGCCGCAATGAACCAATGGGACGGCTGCGACCTATAGGACAGATAGGACGCATTGGTCTCATTCGTCCTATAAGTCCTATTCCGCCCTGCACCCACTTCCCATGAGAGCGCCGAAACTCGCCCTCCATTCCCCTTGACTCCATCGCCCTCAGTCCAGTACACTCCCTGCGACGACTAAACTTTTCGACCCTTTTAACGAGCGCGCCCAGTGAGGCCGACAAGGGGCGAGTGACTTCTCGAACAGCTATCGGCCTGCTTTACGAGATCACCTGCGCCTTGCCGCGAGCCCACCGCTCTCGGGAGGGCGTTTTTTGCAACTGGAGCTGCCATGGGCGCCGAGACCGGCCTGGTGATGGATGCCGACGAAATGCGACGAGCCATCACGCGCATTGCCCACGAGATTCTGGAGAAGAACAAGGGCGCGCAGAACCTCGCGCTTGTGGGCATAATGCGGCGCGGCGCACCCATCGCTGATCGCCTAGCGGACCTCATTGAGCGAGTGGAAGGCATCCGTCCGCTCACCGGGCGGCTCGATATCGCGCTCTACCGCGACGACTACCCCGAGCGCCGCCCTCCGGTGGGCCGTACGGAGGTGCCGTTCGACCTCAGCGGCAAGCGGATTGTGCTGGTGGATGAAGTGATCTACACGGGCCGAACCACGAATGCAGCCATCACCGCCCTGTTCGACCTGGGTCGCCCTGCCGCCATTCAGCTTGCCGTTCTTCTCGACCGAGGCCACCGCGAGCTGCCCATCCGCCCGGACTATGTGGGAAAGAACGTTGCCACTAGCCGTGGGCAGTACGTGGACTGTAGGCTGGCGGAGATCGATGGGGAAGACGCCGTCTACATTCTGGCGGAGCCGCCCGAACCGAGCGGTCAGGAGCAGCCATGCGCGACCTCCTGAGCATTCGCGAGACAGACACCGACCAGATTCACCAGGTCTTGCAGACCGCTGTGGGCTTCAACGAGATACTCAAGCGACCCGTAAAGAAGGTGCCGACTCTGCGCGGACGCAGCGTCATCACGCTCTTCTATGAGTCCTCCACGCGCACGCGAACCTCATTTGAGCTGGCCGCAAAGTACATGAGCGCCGACGCGGTGAATATCGCCGTTGCGCAATCCTCTGTGTCCAAGGGCGAGTCGCTAAAGGACACCTTGAAGACCCTGGAGGCGCTAACCGCCGACTGCATCGTGATCCGGCACCCGTCGTCCGGCGCGGCCCATTTGGCGGCTCAATTCACTTCGGTGCCTGTGATCAACGCTGGGGACGGCCGCCACGAGCATCCCACGCAGGCGCTGCTGGACGCGCTCACCATCTGGCAGCACAAGGTGGTGGGAGCTGAGGACGACACGTATCCCGTGGCCTTGCGGCCGGACAAGCCGTTTGATCTCGCGCACCTCACCGTTGCGATTGTGGGCGACTTGGCCCATAGCCGCGTCGCGCGGTCAAACGCTTGGTGCCTCTCGAGGCTTGGAGCAACAGTGCGATGGGCTGGACCCAGAACTCTGCTCCCTGCCGAGGCGCATCAGCTTCCGGTCACCGTTTGCGACGACCTGGAGAGCGCACTCACCGGAGCGGACGTCGTGATGGTCCTGAGACTTCAGACGGAACGACAAGAGAGCGGTTTGCTGCCCAGCCTGCGCGAATACTCTCGATTGTGGGGAGTGACGCATACGTCCCTAAGGTGGGCCAAGCCGGATGTGCTCGTGATGCATCCTGGCCCCATGAACCGCGGCGTGGAGATATCCGCCGAGGTGGCCGACGGCGTGGGAGGAGTTCGCTCGACTGTCGAACAGCAGGTAACCAACGGAGTGGCGGTGCGTATGGCCTGCCTCTACCTTCTTATGGGCGGCTCCGGTGAATAGGACGCTGGAAGAGTTCAGGGAGTGGTACACGTAATGAGGCTTGTGCTTGCGAATGCGCGAATTCTGGATCCGTCCCAGAACATTGATCGCTTTGGAGACCTCGTGATAGAGGACGGCAAGATTGCAGGAGTTGTTGCGGCCCACTCCGCCGACGGCGATGAGGTGCGCGACTGCTCCGGGCTGCTGGTGACTCCAGGGCTCATCGACATCCATGTCCATCTGCGCGAACCTGGGTTCGAGTACAAGGAGGACATCGAAAGCGGCACGCGAGCGGCGGCTGCGGGAGGATTCACAGCGGTCTGCTGCATGCCGAATACCAGCCCGAGCATCGACTCCACCGCCGTGGTTCGGCAGATCATCGAGAGGGCCGCAGAGGTCGGGTGCGCACGAGTCTATCCCATTGGCGCGCTCACAAGGAATATGCAGGGTGACCAACTGTGCGAGATTGCGGACCTGAAGGCAGCAGGCGCTTGCGCCATCTCGGACGACGCCTTCCCCATCCAGAACGCCGAGACGATGCGCAGAGGCATGGAGTATTGCGCCCAGCTCGGCATGACTCTGATGACACACAACGAGGATCAGGCCCTGACGCGCGGCGGGGCGATGAACGAGGGCAGGACTGCCACGATGATGGGCTTGCCGGGGATCCCAAGGGTTGCCGAGGACATTGCGGTGGCCCGGAACGTCCTGCTCAGCGAATTGACCGGCTGCCGCCTGCACCTGCTGCACATCTCGTCGGGACGTACAGTGGACATCTTGCGCAAGGCAAAGATGCGGCGCATCCCAGTGACCGGAGAAACCGCACCGCACTACTGGGCGCTGACCGACTCCGCCTGCGAGGGATACAACACCAACGCGAAGATGAACCCTCCCATACGAACCGCGGAAGACAACCGCCTCATCATTGAAGGACTAGTGGATGGGACGATCGACATTATTGCCACGGATCACGCTCCGCATGCGCCCTACGAGAAGGAGCGGGAGTTCGACCAAGCGCCGTTCGGCATCCTGGGCCTGGAGACCTCGTTCGCGGTGTCCTACACCACCCTGGTCCTTCCTGGCAAGCTTGAACTTCCGGACCTCATCCGTAAAATGACGATTGCAGGCGCACAGGTCGTCGGCATTCCTGGCGGAACTCTTGCGGAGGGCGCCGTGGCCGATGTGGCCGTATTCGACCTTGCCGCCCAGTGGACCGCGAGGGCGGCAGAGGGCCGGTCGAAGTCGCGCAACACTCCGTTTGATGGAATGACGGTCACCGGCAAGACTTGCTTCACATTGTTAGGTGGCAGGGTGGTTGAGGTTTGAGCATGGAAACGAGGCTTGTTGACGCGGGAGATATCGAGCGATGAAAGTTCTCGTGCTGCTCATACTCGTGCTGCTGGCATCCGTGGCTGGATCACGTCTGATGCGTAAGGCCGGGGGCTTCCGTGGCCTCCTCCGAATGCTTGCAGACTTCACCGGAATTGGAGCGAGGTCCAGAGTAGACCAGCCTAAGCTCCGCAGAGCAGACATGAACGACCTGGACCAACGAATGAAGGCTCGCGGCGAGAGGCTGCGCGAGATACTTGCAATGGCAGAAGATGAAGCGAACCACCAGGCAACCGTTGTGCTGGCACAGCCGAACTCTTGGCATCTCGGTGAACGCACGGCAGAGGCCATCAGACCTTTCGTGCGCATTCATCCTTCCGTAAGGCAGATACTCGAGCATTACTCGTCCATCGAATCCCCCACGGGCTCTTCACGGTTGGACGTCACCCTGATTTCGCAGTTTTATTGGCCTGGACGAGACACTCTTGAATTTAGCGTCGATCCCACTCTGGAAACCGAGCAGTTCTGGGAGATTGGCCGAGATTCCGATGGTAGTCCGGTGGTGGTGAAGAGCCGTGAGCCAACGGTGTATGTCGTTCACAAGGGTTCTGGCCCGTCATCACCAGCATGGTCCAACTCGTACCCCAGTGTCCACCACTGGGTGCTGGCCAAACACGCCGACAGCGAGCTGGGCAGTTAACCGTGGCAGATAGGTTCATCACAGGCGTGCGCACGCTCACGTGTCGGGGCGAGACATTGCGGGATTCGTGCGTGCTGGTGCGCGATGGTCGCATTGCCTACTCCGGACCTCGGGCCGAGGCTCCGAGCGCCCCTGGGTCCGTAACGCACAAGCTGAACGGCCAGTGGCTGCTGCCGGGATTCAACGACTGCCACATGCACATTCTTCCTTACGGATTGGACCTGCGCACCGCCGATCTCTCGCCGGATGCGGGAGTGACGAGCGTTGAGACGATGGTCGTGGCCCTTCGGAAGTGGCGCGCCGAGAATCCAGATGCGCTTTGGATTCGCGGCAGCCGTTACGACCAGAACACCTTTCCCGGCGCTTGGCATCCGACGTGCCACGACCTGGACGCTGCCTATCCAAACGAGCCAGTCTACGTGGTGCAGACCAGCAAGCATGCGGCGGTGGCAAACAGTGCGGCACTTAGGCTAGCAGGCATTGATTCCTCGACAGAGGACCCTCCAGGCGGCGAGATCGTGCGAGACTCGGATGGAGAGCCGGTCGGCCTACTCCTCGAAAACGCCATGGGACTGATGTCGAGCGCGCTGCCTGCTCCCACACGAGCGGAGATGGCGGCGGCCATCCGTGCGGCACACGCACGATTGGCGGCTAATGGCATCACGTCGGCGTCGGACATGAACACGGGCTGCTACTCGCTCGCGGATGAGATAGCGGCGTATGGCGCAGTTGCGGCATGCGGTGGCGCCATCCGAACGACGCTGTTTCCCCACGCGCCCTGCTTCGGCGGTCCCGAGGATCTGCCCGTTCGGGCGGAGATGCGCGAGGCTGTGGAGAATGCCGGAGGTAAACCCTCTGGAGTACGCCTTGGCGCGATGAAGCTGTTCGCGGACGGTGCGCTGACTGTGCGGACCGCAGCACTGCGCGAGCCCTATGTGGACGGAAGCGGCATGGGTATGCTCCTCTATCACGAGCAGGAGCTGCAGGAATACATCGGTGCGGCACACCTATTGGGATGGCAGGTTGCAGTTCACGCAATAGGCGACGCGGCCATTGAGGCCGTGTTGGATGCCTACGACCTTGCGCAGGAAGGGAGCGAGTGCGCCGATCGTCGGCACCGGATAGAACACGCGATGGTGCTGCCGCAAGATCTGCTGCGCAGAATCGCCTACGAACGCATCGTTCCAGTCGTACAGCCGGAGTTTCTCAGCAGGTTGGGCGACGCCTATGTGCTCGGACTCGGCCACGAACGCGCGAGCGGAATCAACCCAACGGCGACGCTCCAGAGCCTCAGAGTGGGTGTGCCGTTCAGCTCGGATTGCCCCATCGTGCCGGGTGCTCCGCTTGACGGAATTCGCGCCGCATGCCTGCGCACCACGCGGTCGGGCGCCGTTCTGGGTCCCGACGAGCGCATCAGTGCGTTTGATGGACTTCAGAACTACACCCACTGGGCGGCCTACAGCAGCTTTGACGAGATGGAGGTAGGCAGCCTGACGCTTGGAATGAGGGCAGACATTTGCATTGTGGATTCAGCGGGAGAGGATTGGACGATTGATCACCTTGAGGGCGCGCGTGTGCTCGCAACTATGTCCGGCGGCGAGTGGGTTCATGGCGCAGACGCAGTGGCAGGTTAATCCCACAGTATGAGCACCGCAATACTTGCATTAGAAGACGGCACGCTGTTCGAGGGCAGGTCTCTGGGAGCGTCTGGTCGAGCGTTTGGCGAAGTGGTTTTCAATACGGGTATGACCGGCTATCAGGAGATCCTCACCGATCCATCGTATGCGGGCCAGCTCGTCACGCTCACCTATCCGCTCATCGGCAACTATGGTGTGAATGCAGACGACTTCGAATCCCGCCGAGTACAGGTCGAGGGCTTCATCGTTCGAACGGTCGAGGACGTACCCAGTAATTGGCGCTGTACCGGCGGGCTTCACGACTTTCTTCGCGACAAAGGCGTGGTCGGAATTCGCGAAATCGATACGCGGGCTCTCACGCGCAAGCTGCGGGTACACGGCGTGATGATGGGCGTGATAACCACCGAGGACTCTGCTGCCGAGGCGCTTGATGCGCTCAGGGCGCGGCCCGGATATGACGGTACGGACTACGTGAGCCAGGTCTCGACGCCGGTGCCTTACGTCTGGCCGTACGAGGGCGATCCCGAATTCGAGGTGGCTTTGCTCGACTGCGGCGTGAAGTTCAACATCATGCGGAGCTTGGCAGCAGTGGGCTGCCGCGCGACGGTCTATCCTTGCGCCACCTCTGCCGAGGAGATGCTCGAGCGCAAGCCCGACGGAGTCATGCTCTCACCTGGACCAGGCGACCCCGCGATGCTTGGGCACCTGGTGCAGAATGTGAAAAAGCTCGCCCACTCAGTCCCCATCATGGGCGTCTGCCTTGGCAACCAACTGCTGGGTGCCGCATTCGGCGCTCGCACGTTCAAGCTTCGCTTCGGACACAGGGGCAGCAATCATCCAGTTCGGGATCTCTCGACTGACCGAGTCTATATCACGTCCCAGAACCACGGATATGCGCTGGACCCTGCCACCCTCTCGGGCGGAATGGAAGTTGGGCACATCAACCTCAACGACGGGACAGTAGAGGGCCTGCGGCACCGGGAGCTTCCCGTGTTCTCGATCCAGTACCATCCCGAGGCCTCGCCGGGACCGTCCGACAGCGCCTACTACTTTCGCGAGTTTGCCGATCTCCTGCGCAGCCGAAGGGGATAATACCTATGTCGATACTGCTTTCAGCCCTCGACCAGCCATCCGACCCCGCAGACGAGAAGGCATTGGCTCGCGCAGCTCAGAAGGTGGAATGGAACCGCCGCCGCAACAAGCGACTGAAAGTACTGCTGCCGATCATGCTATTCCTGACGGCGGCGGTCTACACCTACACCACCAACTATATCCCGTCACGCTCCATGTATCCAACCCTCAAAGAGGGCGACCATATTCTTACACTCAAGGCGTGGATCGCCTACCCGATGGGGAGAACTCCTGAGCGTGGCGACATCGTCGTCTTTATAGATCCCTCGAGCGAAATAGATCCGGACCAGACCGCCAAGCCCCGATCGTCCCTCGCTCCAGATCTGTTGATTAAGCGTGTTCTTGGCTTGCCCGGAGAGACGCTCCTCATCACAGAGGAGGGAATCTCCATTAACGATAAGCCAATTCCGCTGCCTAGTTATTGGCAGACGCTCGTGAATGACGGGGACAGCAGTGGGTATGCCGTAGACTTGGCTTTTACTCTGAAGGCGGACGAACTTTTCGTGGTTGGAGACAACTCGCCCGAAAGCCAGGACAGTCGCGAATGGGGCCCGCTGCCGCGCAAGAATGTCGTGGGTAGGTGCGTGCGCGTGCTCTTCAACAAACCACTACGGGATGCGGGGCCAGAAAATCAAGGTGAGTAAAGACCGGGTGGCGGGTAGACGCACGAGAGTGCGCCACGTCAAAGTTGGGCACTTCGGAGCCATGCGTTCATGAACGCACGCATTACGCCAATTGCCACCGAACAGCCCAGTTCAATTCGGCGGACTCCGGCGACGGTAGTTTTGATTGTAGGGGCGGTAGCGCTAATGGCCGCCCTGCGGCTCGTTGCACTGACCTCGGATGCCTATCTACGGCTGGATTGGAGCGCCGGGCTACTAACGGATGAAGGCTTCTATATCCACAACGCTCGCAATATAGCACTCTTCGGCGCGGCCAGGCAGGACGAATTCAACAACAGTCTCATCTCGCCGGTGCTCCACGCACTTCAGACGATGGTGTTTCTGAACTTTGGTCCAAGCGCGGTCTCGGCAAGGCTTATCTCGGTTGCTTTTGGACTTGCAACCGTCGTGTTTCTCTTCGTTGGCGTGCGAGCCGCCGTCGGGCATCGAGCCGCGGCGCTTGCGGCCCTCTTCGCAGGGCTGGACCACATTGGGCTGCTCTTCAGCCGAATGGCGCTGATGGACACTCCGGCCGCCACGGCGGCGACAGGTGCATTTGCGGCATTCGCATGTGCCTCGGCAGCGACCGACAAACGCAGGCGTTGGGCCCTGCTGGCTGCCTCTGGGGTTCTGATCGCACTTGCCTTCGTGACTCGCTCGCTGTACGTCTACCTTTTTCCTGCGCCCTTCGCAGCACTGTGGTGGAGTCTACGGCGAGGCGAGGTGTCTAGGATTCAGGCAAAGGCGGACCTCGCCGCGGTCGGCGCGGGCCTTGCCGGCGCGCTGGCTGTCTATTACGTCGTGTGGGCCCTGCCCCACCAGGCCGAGCTGAGCAGAATGTCCAGCTACTATCTCAATCACCAACTGCTGCCGCAGAGCGTTGGGAAGCTAGGCAAGAACCTCCTAAGCGCCGTGTTCGGCGATTACCGAGGCATCTCTCCGTACCTATTTCGGCATACGCCCATACTCTTCTGCCTGGCCCTCGTCGCGATAGGATGGGGGACTCGCGTTTTGAGGGTCCGTCCAGAATCACCTGCGGACAAAGGCCACTCGTCCGGTGCGCCGACGGTGTTTGTCATCCTCTGGATGAGCGTGGGTTGGGCCGCGCTAGCACTGGTCAACTATTCACCCACAAGGTACTATGTCACGACTCTTCCGGCGCTCTATGCCGTCGCCGCCATCGTGTTGTCGGACCTCGGCCGGTGGTCATTCGTGGTACACAGCACCAGGCAGGCCGACAGGCTCAAGAGGGCAGTTCTCGGAGGATTTCTGGGCTATCACAGCGCCACGGCGCTGGTGCATCACGAGGGCACACTCAGTCCCACCTGGACCGTCGTCGTGTTGACCATTGTCGCAATAGTGGTTGGGCGAACTGCGTATAGCCTCCCGGAGGTCTGCTGCAGGCGGCGATTTCAGATCAATAAGTACGCTTGCTTAGTCGGCGGGTGGGTTTTGGTCAATACCTATTGGCTGGGCGACTGGGCGACTCACATGAAGTTCACACAGCACGAAGCCTCATTGCGGCTCGCTGCCGCGCTGCCTGCAGGCGCCACAATCATCGGCGATGTGGCGAATGGGCTCTGCCTGGACAACAGGCTCCGAGCAGTAAACGTGATTCCGGGACTATGCAACGATAAGAGCCCCACAACCGCAGGGATAGCGCCAAGGTTCATCGCAATCCTGGATGACCGATGGAAAGAGAAGTTCTGGACAGAGCACTATCCCAAGCTCGTCTCTCCAGAGCGGCGATTGATGAAGCTGGACGTCCTGCGGTGGACCGTGGGTATCTATCCGGTTGAGGACGAGCGAGCGTCCATGACTTTGAGGAGCTGGAATTGAAGCAGCAGTGCAGGGTAGGTTCAATTCGTTCGTGCGTAAAGTGTTGCGCGTGGATCGGCGTAGGGTTGCTCGCGATTGGAGGGGTAGTATCTGCGTACGCCGGCCAGAATCCGGACAACCCGTTCCAAGCTCCTGCCGCCAAGGTCACTTACGCACCCAGTCGGACCTATGACCTGCAGCACGTCGACCTCAAGATCAAGCTCGACTGGGAGAATCGCAGCATCTCCGGCATTGTCACTCACACGCTTTCTCCACTTTCCAACGGCCTGCGGAGCATCGAGATGCATGCGTCCGAGGTGGTGGAAGTGTCGGCTTGCAGCGTGTCTGGATTGTCCTCACCCTTTCGCCACGACGGGGATCGCCTTCGCATAGAGCTACAGTCTCCTGTAGCCAGAAGCGCGAAACTAAACGTAGCAATAACCTACAAGGTGAAGCCTAAGGGCGAAGGCAAGACCGCACTCAATGGCCTATATGGCTTCCACTGGATCGAGCCGAGCCGCTCTCGTCCTGAGGTGCATCCCGGTTTCTATACGCAGGGCGAGACTGTTGGCAACCGGGAGTGGGTCCCAATCTACGATTATCCAAATGACCGCACCACATCCGAGGTAACTGTTGAAGCGCCCAGTTCGTGGTTCGTGGTGGGCAACGGCAAGCTGACGAAGGTCCAGGAGAACCGTACTGCCAAGACCAAGACCTTCAATTGGCGTATGGCACAACCTCACAGCACGTACCTGCTTTCCCTCGCCGGCGGCGAGATGGACGTGGTTCGCGACAAGTGGAAAGACGTGGACCTGTTCTACGTCGTGCCTAAGGGCGCCGGGAATGAGATTCCCACATCGTTTGGCGACACCAAGCGAATGCTCGACTTCTTCTCAAACCGCCTTGGCATTAAGTACCCCTATGCGAAGTATGCTCAGACCGCCCTGTTTGACTTTGGCGGCGGCATGGAGAACATTAGCGCAACCACGCTTGGCGAGGGCTCTCTGGTTGAGGCACGAGACGGCAAATGGGCCATGTCGTCGCTCAATTCCCACGAGCTTGCACATCAGTGGTTCGGCGACCTTGTCACATGCCGCGACTGGGGGCACATCTGGCTCAACGAAGGGTTTGCAACCTACTTCCAGCAGCTCTATTTCGAACACAGGGACGGCCGCGATGCGTTCGACTTGGAGCGTAACGGCGGCCTGCAGGCATCAATTGCCGCCGCCAAGGAGTATAGGCGGCCTATCGCTACTCGGCTCTATGCCAATCCAGACAACCTGTTCGACAGCTACTCGTATCCCAAGGCTGCCGCAGTGCTTCACATGCTTCGCCGGAAGC
Source organism: bacterium (assembly GCA_009885735.1). GTDB lineage: Bacteria > Armatimonadota > Chthonomonadetes > Chthonomonadales > CAJBBX01 > VFKD01. The sequence goes on along the minus strand of VFKD01000268.1, from coordinate 7,349 downwards.
TGGGCGACGAGCCCTTTTTTCGCGGCCTGAGGGCCTACCTCACCAAGCATGCATTCGGAGTGGTGGACACGCACGATCTCTGCAGATCACTCACCGATGAGACCGGTGTGGACGTAGAAGGCTTCTTCGACCAATGGTACTATCGGCCCGGCCATCCTGTGCTAGGTGTCTCGTGGACGCATGATGCCGCTTCTGGAATGCTTACAGTAGACGTGAAGCAGCAGCAATCAACAACTGACGGAACACCGGTCTACGAGCTAGACCTCTCCCTGGATGTGCTGACAGGTTCGAACAGTAGGCGGCATGTTCTCAGGGTATCCAAGGTCAACGAGACCTTCAAAGTTCCCTGTTCGGCTTCGCCTGATGCCGTGCTCTTCGACCCGGACCACGACCTCCTGGCCGAATTCAAGCTTCCGACCAGAACTCCCGAGGCAAATCGCGCCGTGGCAGCCAATGCTTCCTGCATCCTGGACAGGCAGACGGCACTCACCGCCCTAGTGGCGAAGTCGAAGGACGCAGACGCTGTGACCACCGTGCTTCGGGCAGCCCTAGCGGACAAGAATCCCGATACGCCAGTACACATTCTGAACTTCGCCTCAAGCAGAATGCCTGCGGCTATTCGACCAGATCTACTGGCGGCGCTGAAGCACCCATATGAAGGCTTGCGCGCCTTGGCAGCGAGGAGCCTCGGACTGCTGCCGCAGGATGCGGCGACAACCTTGGCTTTGGATAGCCTCGTGAATTCCAAGGAGCAGTTCAGCGTTGTTCGAGCCGCGCTGCACTCGCTCTCCAAGTTGAACGCCAACGCCTCTGTTACGACGTTTGCACGGGCTTGCGCGATATCGGACCGCCGAAACACGGTACTCACTGCCGCAATTGAGGCGGTGGCCCAGGCGACCAACGACCAGGCGCTTGAGCTCCTGCTGAAGCACTCCGCGGCGGCTACGCATCCTTCGGTCCGAAATGCAGCGATTGCTCATCTTGGGCGAACGTTCAAGGACAAGCCGGTCGCGACGTCCACCATTGTCTCCTACCTGATGGACGAGGATATGAATGTGGTGCAGATTGCCGCAGCCGCTCTCGGGCTCCGCGGCGACAAGGCAGCGACGGCTGCCCTGCAGTCCCTGGTGGCGACCACAAAGGACGCAAAGGTAAAAACCGCGGCTCAGACAGCGTTGGACAAACTAAAATAGGCTTGACGGCCATTGTACGGGATACCACTTCAAGATCATGCCACGCGACCCAAGCATAAAAAAGGTTCTTGTAATCGGCTCCGGCCCGATCATCATCGGGCAGGCGGCTGAATTTGACTACGCCGGCACGCAGGCATGCGCATCGCTGCGCGAAGAGGGCGTCTCGGTGGTTCTCATCAACTCGAATCCGGCCACGATCATGACCGACGTAGAGACGGCGGATCGCGTCTACATCGAGCCGCTCAATGTGGAGTTTGCCGAGCGTGTGATTGCTCTTGAACGTCCCGACGGCCTTCTGCCCACGCTGGGAGGCCAGACCGGACTGAACTTGGCGACGAAGCTGGCCGAGGAGGGGGTGCTGGAGCGGTACAACGTGCGATTGCTTGGCACCCAGCTTCGGTCCATCCGCATGGCGGAGGATCGCGAGGAGTTCCGCTCGCTCATGCGGCGCATCGGCGAGCCGGTGCCGGACAGTTGGATCGTCGAATCCGAGCAGGCCCTAGCCGAGGTCTGCCATGTGGGCCTTTGGCCCCTCATTGTTCGGCCCGCCTACACCTTGGGAGGTACGGGCGGAGGGGTAGCCCACAATCCCGAGGAGCTAATGGAGATTGGCTCCCGTGGCCTCAGCCTTTCCCCTAGACACCAGGTAATGGTCGAGCGCTCGCTCATCGGCTGGAAAGAGATTGAGTACGAAGTGATGCGGGATGCAAACGACACTTGCATCACCGTGTGCAATATGGAGAATTTTGACCCCATGGGAGTCCACACTGGGGACTCAATTGTGGTGGCGCCCTCGCAGACGCTCTCGGACAAAGAGTATCAGATGCTGCGTACCGCCTCTCTCAGAATTATTCGAAACCTAGAGATAGAGGGCGGCTGCAACGTCCAACTTGCACTCGACCCACACAGCTACCAGTACTTCATTATCGAGGTCAATCCAAGGGTTTCGCGGTCGTCCGCCCTTGCGTCCAAAGCGACCGGCTACCCCATCGCACGTGTCGCTTCAAAGATCGCTATTGGCCTCCGCCTGGACGAGATACAGAATGCCGTCACCAAGAAGACGCTGGCGTGCTTCGAGCCCGCACTCGACTATTGCGTTGTGAAGATTCCACGCTGGCCGTTCGACAAGTTCGCACTCGCCGACCGGCGCATCACGACGCAGATGAAGGCTACCGGCGAGGTGATGGCCATCGACCGAGCCTTTGAACCGGCGCTCATGAAGGCCATTCGCAGCCTTGAGATAGGGGCGCATGGTCTCTCCGCGAAGGGTGTCAACTCGCTCTCGGATGTTCAACTCGAAGACAAGATACAGGTGCCGAACGATGAGAGATTGTTTGCCATCGCGGAGGCGCTGCGCCGCGGAATGATGGTGGAGGAGATTCACGCGCTCTCGAACGTGGACAAGTGGTTTCTGCATAAGATTCACAATCTGGTGGCCATGGAGACGCGACTAAAGGTGTATGGGCGCGACATCGCCGCGCTCACCGACACGCTCGACAAAGACTCGCCGGCAGCCGACATGCTGCTGGATGCGAAGCGGCTCGGATTTGCGGACCGGCAGATCGCAGAGCTCTCCGGCCTCACGGAGAAACTTGTTCGCAGCCTGCGGAAGGCATTCGGAATTCTGCCTACCTACAAGATGGTGGACACCTGCGCGGCGGAGTTTGAAGCTGCGACGCCTTACTTCTACTCGTGCTACGATTCAGAAGACGAGCAGATTAGGACCAACGAGGAAGCCGCGTGACGGCCGCCAATGCCGACTATGTGTTGGCAACCGGCACGTCGGCCGAGGCGCGCCTAGCCGTGTTGAACGAGGTCCATGGTCCCGATTCGCGTGAGTTTCTGCTGCGTGCGGGCCTGCAACCGGGAATGCGGGTCCTGGAAGTTGGCTGCGGATCGGGCAACATGGCACTCTGGATGGCTCAGCAGGTGGGCCCATCGGGCTCCGTCGTCGCGTGTGATGTGAGCGCCGAGCAGGTGGAGGTGACCGCACGGCGTGCTGAGGCTACTGAGTTAGGCAACATCAACACCTGGGTAGCGAGCGCGGAATCGACCGGTCTGAAAGCGGACAGCTTCGACCTGGTATACGCACGATTTGTGCTGATGCACTTGGGGCATCCGAACCTGGCGCTGGACGAGGTGCGACGGCTTTTGAAGCCTGGGGGTACATTAGCAGTGGAGGACGGCGACTTTTGCACACCGTTCGCTTGCCCACCCTCGAAAGCGTTTGACAGAGCCTTCGAACTCTACCGAGAGCTTGGAGAGAAGCGGGGCCGTCGCTTTCAGATTGGATCTGAACTGTATGGGTTGGTACGTGCAGCCGGATTTGAAGAAATTTCGATGCATCTGTCTCAGCCGGTCTATGCACGAGGACCCGAGAAGCATCTGCCGGACTGGACGCTTGAGGAGTGTGCATCGGCACTCATTGCCGCCGGTCTAACAACGGACGAAGAGCTTAGCGCTCTTCTTGGCACGCTAAGAGCGATTGCAGCAAACGAGGAAATAGTGATTGGAATGGTCCGCATGACGCAGGTCTTCGCTCGAAAGTCCCACTGAACACGGTACGGCAAGAGCCATCATGCAAACACGTTGTACTTACGCTCGAAAGGAGAGTTGGTCATGAACAGTATTATCGAGACGTTGGACGCGCAAGTCGCCGCGAAGCACCTTCTTACGCATCCGTTTTACCAGGCTTGGACCCGAGGCGAACTCAGCCTTGACGCGCTGAGAGATTACGCCGCGCAGTACTATCACCATGTGGCGGCATTCCCCACCTACCTCTCGGCAGTTCATTCGCATTGTGACGACCAGGGCGTGCGCAAGCAGATTTTGCAGAACCTCGTGGACGAGGAGGCTGGCGCGCCGAATCATCCGCAGTTGTGGCTGCGCTTCGCCGAGGGTCTTGGGCTGACGAACGGTCAGGTTCACGACACTGCGCCGTGGCCCGAGACCCAGAACCTGGTGTCCACTTTCCGTTCGATTTGCCGAGACTGTTCGGTTGCAGACGGCCTGGCGGCGCTCTATTCATACGAGAGCCAGATACCTGCGGTGTCTGAGTCCAAGATATCCGGCCTCAAGGCGCACTATGGGATGACTATTGCTGAGGACTACAAGTACTTCACGGTTCACATTGAGGCAGACAAAGAGCACGCTGCCGCAGAGCGCGCGATGATCCTCGATACGGTTGGCGCCAACGAGGCCGAGGCCGCGGCAGCGGGAGACCGCGCGCTTGACGCGATGTGGGAGATGCTCTCGGGCGTATGCCGCCGCCACGAGATCGCCTGTTAGAGCCCGATTGCCGGGTGCGGCGAGCCGTACGCCCTACGCATATACCAGACGTTCGTGCGTAGGGTGCAGGGCTTGCCGAGCCCAGGAGTGACGACCCCACATTCTTAAAGGTTAATCAATGCCGGATATTGGCGAAACAATTGTTGTTTTGGGTTCAGGCCCCATTCGAATTGGTCAGGGTATTGAATTCGATTACTGCTCGGTACACTGCGTTACGGCGTTGCGAAACGCGGGTTACCAGGCTGTAATAATCAACAATAACCCAGAAACTGTCAGTACCGACTTCGATACTTCGGACAGGCTCTATTTCGAGCCGCTGACTTCCGAGGATGTCCTCAACATTCTGGACCGAGAGCAGCCAAAGGGCGTGGTCGTGCAGTTTGGCGGACAGACAGCCATCAACCTGGCGCGTCCCCTGCACGATGCCGGAATTCCTATCCTGGGCTCAAGCTGCGAATCCATCGACCTCGCGGAGGACAGAGACCGCTTTGAGCGGGTGCTTACGGAACTTGGCATTCCAAAGCCCGCTGGACGAGCCGTAACCAGTGCCGAAGCCGCCCTCCGCGTGGCCGAGGAGGTTGGCTACCCGGTGCTGGTGCGGCCATCATACGTCCTGGGCGGGCGAGCCATGGAGATTGTCTTCAATCCAGATGAGTTGGGAACGTATATGCGATACGCCGTGGACGTGTCGCCGCGAGCCCCCATTCTGGTGGACAAGTATGTGCTCGGCAAGGAGGTGGAGGTCGATGTCATTTGCGACGGAGTGGACTGTCTTCTGCCGGGCATCATGGAGCATATCGAGCGAGCGGGCGTCCACTCTGGAGACTCGATGGCGGTCTACCCTCCGCAGTCGCTCTCTCAGTCTGTGATCGATCAGATAGTCGAAACTGCCACAGCACTGGCGCTCCGACTAGAGGTTCGAGGGCTCATGAACATCCAATATGTGGTTGAGAATGAGGTTGCGCAGGTTCTCGAAGTAAACCCGCGCGCCAGCCGCACGGTTCCCTACCTCTCGAAGATCACCGGCATTCCCATGGTGAAGGTAGCCACAGAGATAATGATTGGTCGCTCCTTGCGCGAGCAGGGCTATTCGTCCGGCCTCTACCCAAGCCGCAATCTCATTGCGGTGAAGGCGCCGGTATTCAGCTTTCCAAAGCTCACAGGCGTAGATGTTGTTCTGGGCCCGGAGATGAAGTCTACCGGCGAGATCATGGGAATGGACACAGACTATAGTCGGGCGCTCTACAAGGCCATGGTGGCCAGCGGCGTAGACGTACCCCTAATGGGCACGATGATCGCCACAATCGCGGAGCAGGACAAGGAAGAGGCGGTTGCAGTGGTGCGAGGATTCGCAGAGATTGGCTATTCGGTCTATGCTACCTCGGGCACCTCTGCGTTTCTGCGCAGCCGCGGAATCGATTGCCAGTCCGTCCTGAAGATTCACGAAGGCTCGCCGAACCTGCTCGATCTCGTTCGCGCACGCAAGGTCGATCTCCTAGTAAACACGGTCTCAACGGACAAGCGCTCCGAGCGTGAGGCGCTTCAGATTCGGCGGACATCGGTGGAGGTGGGAGTGCCATGCCTCACCTCGCTGGACACCGCGAAGGCGCTGCTCATGGCGCTTCGGGCTAGGGGCGCCGGCGCCGCATTCGCGTGTCGCACCGTAGATGAGTACCGCGACGCTCCGGCAGCAGTCGGGTAGCGTCGAGCCTCTGGTACATCATGCGGGTAAGCATTGAGGTGGACTATCACGGGTTCACGGCCGTGGAGATGCGGCGCGACCTCGACTATAGATGGACAGGCTCGGCCTTTCGAGGTGCGCAACGCGTTCGCATCATTCATGGGCGGGGAGAGGTGCTTGGGCAGGCGCTTCGATCCTGGTGTGATGAGGCTCGCGTAACGTGGGCGCCCGACCCAGGCAACCCTGGCTCGACCATCCTGCATCCTTCGGCCTCCCAGGGAGCCGCACGTTTCCCACCATCCCCAAAGCGGACTCCTGCAGCTCGACCCCGTCCCTCCACGGTTCGTCCGACCCATGAACCGCCCATTGCGAGAAACACTCCTGCTCCCGACGACCCGATGGAGCAGGAGTTTAGTCGACTTGCTTCAGAGCATGCCGACGCCTTGCGGCGGCGGAAGCGACAGTAGCTCACCCATCAACCGTATTGAGTTGAGCCACCAGTGCCACTGACACGCCCCGGCCTGCAGACCAATCGGTGCTATACCTCTCGAGTTATGACAAACATCGCTCATTGTGATATCAATATCTGGTGTCAACCATTTGAGAATAAAGTTGATTTTTCGATCCCTGCTTCGGTAGTGGCAGTTGATAGGCCTGCGGCTTTGGCAGAGGGCCGAAGCCAGAGAATTACCTTCCATTGCGACGCCGGCGTGCTCGCCAAGGGTGCCAAAGAGGCTCGCTTGACCGTCCGTTTTTGCTCTCAACCGTTCATGCACACTAAAGGAGAGAGCGAATCCGTGCCTGGTGGATGATGCTGTAACCGAGCGCCGAGAGACTGCATTCCACAGGTGTCCGCCGCTCCTTGCCACGTCGCGACGTCACGATATGCTGTCGTCCAGCTAGTGTCATGCCCCCCGAAACATTTCGCACGCACTCAATAATCCACTTGCATTGTTCGCATGCTCGTGTTATAGTGGTGTCGTTATTGCTCCAGAGGCAGCCGATATCGGCAGAAGTAGCCCGCTGGATCGTCGTCGGCTTCATTATCGTGGTAGTTGTATGTTGTCATCGCTGCAGCACGGTCATTCATCCAGACAAAGGAGAAGAGTCATGAAACAGACTGGACGTAGACTTGGATTCACGCTCATCGAGTTGTTAGTAGTCATTGCCATTATTGCCATTCTTGC
>VFKD01000151.1 GCA_009885735.1 bacterium | reverse complement strand
GTTTGCCGCCCTTCGTTGTCTTGTCGATCGCACCGAAGAGGACGGCGAGAGCCTTCTGAAACTCGGCCTCCGTTGCTCCGGTATCCACCAGGCGGTACTTCAGCACGAACGCGGCGATGCCCCGCGCCCGCAGCCACTCGGCCACCGCACTGCCCTCGTTCTGCCACGAGTGGAATCGAAATCCTCCCCCCGGACAGACGATCACCGCCGTGCCAACCGCCTTCGACATGTCGGGCAGATACACCGTCAGCGTGGGCGAGACCACATTCCTGATCATCTTCTCGCCGGACGGAGTCGCATAAGCGACTTCAACCTGTGTCCACGCCTCTGAACCTGGGGCAATGCCGGAGTAGAGCGGGATGACCTGCTCCGCCGGGCTGGTGAGAGCGACGGCTGGAAGGATGGCGGAAAGCAACGCGAGTAGAGTTATCGATTCCATCTGGAAACCTCTTGCAGGAGTGCAGGATTCGCCGTCAGAATAGGTCGCATAGGTCACATAAGTCCCATGAGACCTATGCGACTATGGGACCTATGAAATCCTCATGCCCACTGAAGCTATAGCTTCAAACCCAATCTCAAATCTGCGCGATAATCGCGGTTTGGCAGCAGCACTCCCGCCTGTGAGTACGAGGTCATTGCGCCGGAGAGGCTCAGGTCGAACCCCGTGCCCGCCTTGTGAGTGAGTCCCAGCGAGAGCGTGTCGGTTCCCGCGAGGCTCTGGCTGCCCGCGAGAGTCTGCTTATAGCCCGACGAGATTCGCGTCGTGCGAGCCACTCTCCATCCAAGCTGCAGATCCAAACTCTCTGCCACGCGCACCTCGGTGAGTGTCTGGTCGCTCGAATACGCTCCTGTGAGGTCCACGGTTCCCCAGGCTGAAGTGAGGCCCAGCGAGTGCCGCCGCACGCGCATCACTGCGCCCTTCTCGTCCTCTGGGTTGTCCGCATAAGCGCCCACCAGCTTCAGCCGCGAACCGAGCAGTGCGAGCGAGGTCTTCACATCATACGTGTTTGGCAGCGCCTCCACGGCGGCGGAGCCGACCGAGGCGCGCTCAGACCGTAGGCGCACTGCCCCGGTTACCTCGAAGCTCGGCAGCGGCTTCGCGGTTCCGGAGAGCATCTGAGACACCTGCTCCTGGCCGCCCATGGACCGAAGCTGCACTCCGCCCGCGAGCGAAAGTCGGCTGCCGGGAGTGTACTCAAAAGCAGCCTCCCTGCTGCGCCGTGCCGCAGTCTGAGTGTACTTCTCGCCAAAGATCGCGCTCAGCTTCACTCGGTTGGTGGGGTTCGCCTCTATCCGCAGATCCGCCGTGTCCTCCGCGCCCGATGACAGCAGGCGATTCTGAAAGCTGCCCGAGAGCGACACAATCCGACTTGGTTGTGAACTCACTCTTAGGGTGGACGACTGCGTCACTGTGGAAGCTCCTCCGGTCTCGGTGCGAACGTTCTCCACCAGGGCGGTTGCGGACGTCGCGGCGCCCAGCGCTTGGTCTACCTGAACCCGGCTTTGGACACGGTTGACGGAGTCCGTTCCCGGCGCGGCAAAGGTAGTCTCGGTGCGCGTTGCAGAGAATCGAGTGCCCGCTCCCGCGGTTCCGGTGAGCTTCTGCCCCAGGGTGGTAGTGCGCGTGCCCTTGCCCTCTTTCGTAAGGTCCTCCGTCTGCTGGAAGCTTGCGGAGGCGGCGATGCCGCGAATTGGATTGAGCTGACCGGAGGCGTCGATAATCTGCGATCCGGCCTTAATTCCGGTCTCGTTTGCTGCGCCGAACGCGCTGCCGCCGCGCGAGAACCCTGCGCTGAACTTTCCAATGGAGAGCTTAGAATCCTCCCGAACCTGCAGCGCGCCGCGCTCCATGAGGTTCGCTCCGCGAGCGTCCAGGTATATCTTGCTTGTGAGGGAACTGCCCTCGCCGAGCCGTGCATTCCCGTTCATCCCGAGAAGCATGAGCGGAGGCGCGGAGCCGGACCTGCCGCCCACGGGACCTGTGGAGTCTGGACGGAATAGGGCGTCGAACGAGAGTGCGCCGCCCGCGCCCTGCAGCAGCTTGAAGCCGATTGGCGCGGCAGCCGCCTGGGTGTTTTGAACCGCCTTGCGCAGGTCCACGCGATAGTCGGCACGCGCAATTTCCCTCGCCTTCAGCGCCTCGGCGAATGTGAGCGTACCGGAGACAAGGTCGACCTGATAATCGAGCCCTGGAGAGAGCGTTCGCGCTCCTCGTGCCACGCGCACCGTTGCCCCGAGGAGATTGCGCCAGGTGAGCACATAGGGACCCACTGTGTTGCGCCCAACGAACACGTCCGAGACTCCTCGATTCGCCTCGACGGGTCCAGGTCCGGCGCCGGTCATAGAGGAGAGCGACTGAGCTTCGCACACTTGCGCGGAGATGAGTGAGGCGGCAGTCAGAAGTGTGGCTGCTATGACTGAATTGGGATAACGCATTTCATTTGTTTGTCCAACAGGGCCGCACGGAATTTGTGTCGTGCACCTATTGTATACGATTCCGGCGGCATCACGTTCCCTCTGCGTGCCGGCCACGGTGACCAGTGGCGTCCGGCGACACATCAACGATGCGTCCGAGCCGGCGGTTGAGCGCCCATAGAAGTGCGAGGGTTTCGCGTCTCGTCGCCTAACGCAAGCGTGCAGCGTCCGATTGAAGGGTAGAATAGATGGCTAGCCGCGCTGCACTCGCTGCGGCGCAGGTCTCGCTCGCACGCATTCTCCTGAGCGACTCCGTTACTCGATTTTGGAAGAGAGACATGACCCGTTGGGCACCGCGGTAGCACGCACGCTTCCAGCATCGGAATCCCCGCTTCCTATCGAGGAGGTGGAGGACGCCGTCCGCCGCGCGCAGGACTGGCTCCTGGCAAAGCAGCGGCCGGATGGGCACTGGGTGGGCGAGCTTGAGGGCGATACCATCCTCGAGACCGAGTATGTCCTCATGCTCCAGTTCCTGGGAGATCCAGACCAGGAGAAGCTCCGCAAACTCTGCAACTACGCTGTTCGCCACTGGCAGAACGAGGACGGCGGCTTTCCCATCTATCCGGGCGGCCCGTCGGACGTCAGCGCATCCGTCAAGGTCTACTTCGCGTGCAAGCTCTCCGGTTTCAGCGCGGATGTTGAGTTCATGCACCGCACCAAGGAGTGCGTTCTGCGGCTCGGCGGCGTTACGCACTGCAACGTCTTCACCAAGCTCTATCTTGCGATTTTCGGCCAATACGATTGGGAGGCGGTGCCCACAATTCCGCCGGAGTTCTTCTTCGTTCCGAACTGGTTCTACCTGAATCTCTATGCCATGTCCTCGTGGTCGCGCTGCATCCTGGTGCCGCTTGCCGTAATCAACGCATGCCGGCCCTACCGCGAAGTTCCTCACCAGTGCGACATCGACGAGCTCTATCTCGGCGGCAAAGGCGAGGGGCGACCGCCGCTGGCGCACGGCGTGCGGCCTATCAGTTGGCGAGGGTTCTTCCTCGCGGCGGACCGCGTGCTGAAGCTGCACGACAAGAGCCCTATCAAGCCTCTAAGGGCCACCGCGCTGCGCGCCGCGGAGCAGTGGATGCGCGACCGACAGTTTGCCAGCGGCGGCCTTGGCGCGATCTTCCCTGCGATGACGCACGCCGTAATGGCGTACAAATGCCTGGGCTACGCAGACGACCATCCCGCAGTGCAGCACGAGCTTGCCGAACTTGCGTCGTTTGAAATAGAGGATGGAGACGAGATTCGCCTGCAGCCCTGCTTCTCGCCGGTGTGGGACACTGCTCTCTCGGTGAATGCCCTCGTGGACAGCGGCCTCCCAGGCGATCATCCGGCCATCGGATCCGCCGTCGAGTGGCTGCTCTCCAAGCAGACCACGACGCAGGCGGACTGGGCGGTAATGAGCGGGCGAACTCAGCCCGGCGGATGGTTCTTTGAGTACGAGAACGAGTTTTACCCGGATGTGGACGACACTATCATGGTGCTCATGGCGCTCTATAAGGCCTCGTGCCCCAATGGTGCGTCGTGGACCGACGCGCCGGAGCGAGTGCGCGAAGCAATGCGGCGAGGCCTCGACTGGGTGTGGGCCATGCAGAACAAGGATGGCGGCTGGGGATCGTTCGACAAAGACAACGACCGCATGCTGTTTCAATACGTGCCATTTGCCGACCACAACGCGATGCTCGACCCGGCTACGAGCGACATCACAGCCAGAACCCTCGAGATGTTCAGCTATTTCGAGGTGACGAAATCAGATCCCCGCGTGAAGCGTGCCTTGAAGTTCCTGCATCAGGAGCAGGAGGCCGACGGAAGCTGGTTCGGCCGGTGGGGAGTCAACTACCTCTATGGCACATGGCAGACGCTTCGCGGCCTTGGCAGAATTGGCGAGGACGTTCGCGGCGCCTCCATTCGGAAGGCAGCCGCATGGCTGAAGGGCGTGCAAAACGAGGATGGCGGTTGGGGAGAGACCTGCAGGAGCTACGACGACCCGGAGCGCTTCAAGGCGAAGGGCCCAAGTACCGCATCGCAGACCTCATGGGCTCTGATGGGCCTGATGAACGCCGGCTGCAATGAGAGCGCCGAGGCCGTGAGCGGGTTTGAGTATCTCCTGCGCACCCAGCGCGAGGACGGCACCTGGGACGAGCCGTGGTTCACCGGCACCGGCTTTCCGCGCGTTTTCTACCTGCGCTACCATCTCTACTGCCACTATTTTCCGCTGTGGGCCATGGGTCAGCACCTTGAGATTCGTCGGCATGCCAAGGGAGCACGGCGCAGGTCGCTCGCCGTTCCCTCGGCGAACGGAAACGGCGCGCATCACAAGTAGAGACGCTGCGTGCCGCGTCCGATGCACTTCTGCCTCTCCGTAGCGAGGAACGAGCGGCGAGGTCCTTCGACCCTTCGACAGGCTCAGGGCAGGCCAAGTCGACGGTGAGGCTGTCGAGGGCTCAGGATGAGCGGGTCGGTTGGAGTGAGGGTCACGGAGTTCCATAGGAACGCTGCTTGCCGCGTCGGATGCCCTTCTCCCCTTTAGGGGGCCGGGGGGTGAATGAAATACACCAGGAGAAAACAACCCATGCGGTTTCCAATAGGCTTCACCATGGCGCAAATGAAGCATCGCGGCAAGATGAGCCGCGAGGGCAGAAAGCGCTACCCCACCGTGCTCATGCTCGAGCCGCTCTACACCTGCAACCTAGCCTGCATCGGATGCTCGGTGGAGCGCCATACGGGCCGCCTGGCAGACCGAATGTCGCTGGAGCAGTGTCTGCAGGCAGTGGACGACTGCGGGGCGCCGATTGTGAACCTCTGCGGAGGCGAGCCGACGCTCTATCCGGAGCTCAAGGGGCTCGTGGACGGCCTCATTGAGCGCGGAAAGTACATCATCTGCTGCACGAACGCACTGAAGCTCGACACCAAGGTGTTTGGCGTCATCCCCCCGCACCCACAGTTCTTCCTAATGATTCACCTTGATGGGATGCGCAAGACGCACGACCATGTGTGCGCTCGCGAGGGCGTGTTTGATAAGGCCATTGAGATGCTGAGGGAGGCCAAGCGGCTCGGTTACGTCACCATGATCAACACAACGGTCTTCAAGGAGACCGAGGTGGCTGAGGTCGAGGAGATGTGCAAGCTTGTGGAAGAGCTTCGGGCAGACGGCATTCTTATCTCTCCTGGGTACGACTACGAGAGCGTAGAGGCCGACGTCTTCCTCACCAAGGAGCAGATTCACGAGAAGTTCCAGGCCATTCGAGGCTTCTCGGGCAAGTACAAGATCAACGCCACTCCAATGTTCCTGGAGTTTGCCGCCGGAATGCGCGAGCTTCCGTGCGCGCCATGGTCCACGGTCAACTTCACGCCAAAGGGATGGAAAGCGCCTTGCTACCTCATCGGCGAGGGCTTCATTGAGAAATGGGACGACTTCTGGGAGAACACGAACTGGGAATACTGGGAGAGCAGGCTGGACTCGCGCTGCCAGAACTGCAAGATGCACAGCGGATTTGAGCACAGTGCGGTGGAAGAGGCCATGAAAACCATGAAGGGCAAGCTGCAGCTTGCCGCGTGGTCGCTTACGGGCTAGCCGTCCTGTGCTGCGCCGGACCCCTCATCACGACGAAGAAGGCGATAGCTTCGATGACATTGTCGAGTATTGGTCTGATAATGATTGTGGTCTCGGGTGCGGCGCTATGCGCCGCAATCTCCACGCCACCCAGCCGTGTTACCGTGCCCATCCGCACTCGCGTTGAGCCGTTCAAGGGCAGCGGCGATTGGCGGGAAGTGAAGACCACCGAGAAGATCGACCTCTCCCGCACCGCGGTCATCCTCTGCGACGTGTGGGACCGCCACTGGTGCGCGAGCGCGTCTCGACGCTGTGGAGACCTGGCAGCCAAGATGCAGCCGGTGGTCGCGAGCCTCCGCAGGCGTGGAGCCTTTATTATTCACGCCCCGTCAGACACCATGAAGTTCTATGACGGCACGCCACAGCGAAGGCTGATGCAGCAGGCGCCTGAATGCGTGATGCCTACTCCTCGGAGCATTGCCGAACCGCCGCTTCCCATTGACGATTCCGATGGCGGATGCGACGATGTCCCTCAATGCGCTCAAGGATCTCCCTGGAAACGACAACATGCTGCGGTGACGATTGCGCCCGAGGACGGAGTGTCGGACAACGGAGAAGAGGTCTACCGAGCGCTCAAGGCTCGTGGCATCGGCACGCTGATCGTCATGGGAGTTCACACAAACATGTGCGTGCTGGGGCGGTCGTTTGCCATTCGGCAAATGACGAAGTGGGGCATTCGCTGCATCCTGGCGCGCGACCTAACCGACACAATGTACAACCCTCGCATGGCCCC
>VFKD01000125.1 GCA_009885735.1 bacterium | reverse complement strand
CTTCAGATCCAATGACGCTTATCGACGCTCCCAAGAAGCCGCGCAGCCTGCCTCACGTTGTCTCGATTCAGAAAGTGCGCAGACTCATTGATGCCGCCGAGGTGAGGCGGCCCACCGACATACGTGATCGAGCGCTCTTCGAGGTGCTCTATGGCTCCGGGCTGCGCGTCTCCGAAGTAGTTGGCCTCAAAGTTGGCGACCTTGATCTCGATCGCGGCCTGTTGCGATGTGTGGGTAAGGGCTCGAAGGAGCGCTTGGTTCCTATGGGCAAGGTGTGCGCACATTGGCTGGCTTATCACGTCCGGTGCTCGCGACCGCTCGGCGCGGCTCCCTCCGACTACCTGTTTGTTGGTCGGGGATCGAAACCGATAACTCGCCAAAGGGTGTGGCGGGTGGTGCGCGTCCATGCGCAGCGGGCCGGAATCACCGAGCATCTCACTCCACACACCCTGCGTCACTGCTTCGCGACGCACCTGCTGGCGGGAGGCGCGGACCTTCGCCTCATTCAGCAGATGATGGGGCATGCCCGCATTACCACCACGCAGGTCTATACTCATGTCGACATGGAGCGGCTCCGGCAGGTCTATCGCGCGAGCCACCCTCGCGCAACATAGAGTGGCCGAGGGCTGCGTTTGGCGTGGCTGACTAAGGAGACCAGATGGCCACATCGTTTGAGCGCGTGATCGTCGTTGTTCTTGATGGGATTGGCGCTGGAGAACTTCCGGATGCCGCCGACTACGGTGATTTGGGGAGCGACACATTGGCTAACACGGCTGCCGCAGTTGGCGGCATTAATCTTCCGAATCTTGAACGGCTGGGCCTGGGCAATCTTGGGTGTATCGCAGGTGTGAAGCCAAAGATGGAGTCGGGAACTGCCTTTGGCAGGCTACGCGAGCGCTCACCCGGCAAGGACTCGGTGACAGGCCACTGGGAGATGATGGGAGTAATCCTCGAGAAGCCTTTCCCGACGTATCCGCGCGGATTTCCTTCAGAGATAATCGAGCCGTTTGAGAAGCTCATCGGCAGGCGCATCCTGGGCAATGTTGCTGCATCCGGCACCGAGATTATCTCGCGGCTTGGTGATGAGCACGTTCGAACCGGTTCGTCCATTGTCTATACCTCCGCGGACAGCGTCTTTCAGATTGCAGCGCATGAGAGCGTCGTTCCGCCGGCCCAGCTCTACGAGATGTGCATTGTGGCGCGACGCATATTGATGGGTGAGCACGCCGTCGGACGGGTGATTGCTCGGCCGTTCACGGGCGAATCGCCGCACTTTCGGCGAACCGAGGGCCGCCGCGACTACCCGCTCGATCCGCCTTGGAACGTGCTCGACCAACTGCACGACGCTGGCCGATCGGTCCACGCGATTGGCAAGATATCCGAGTTCTTTGCCGGCAGAGGCATCACGTCGGCAGAGCTCACCACGAACAATCGCTCTCACATGGATGCACTGACCAACCAGGTCGAAGTCGGTTGCTCCGAGTTCGTGTTCGCCAATCTGGAGGACTTCGACATGCTCTATGGACATCGCAACGATCCTGCGGGCATGGCTCGGGCTCTCGCCGAATTCGATGCCGAGCTAGGTCGCCTCCGCTGTATTTTGCGCCCAACGGACCTGCTGATCCTCACGAGCGACCACGGAAACGACCCGACGACGCCCTCCACCGACCACTCGAGGGAGCACGCGCTCCTCCTGGCGAATTCGAAGCAGCTCCAAGGGTCAACCAACCTTGGGGACCGCGAGTCGTTTGCAGACATCGGCGCGACGGTTCTGGACGCGCTGCGGGTCGATTCCGTAGGACTGGCGGGCACGTCGATCCTACGCGGTATTTATGGAGCCGGATCACGATGAACGCAATGGAGTTCATCCGTGAGAAACGAGACGGAAGGACGCATGCATCGAGCGACATTGAATGGTTCGTGCGGGCTTTGGTCCGGGGCGAGATTGCCGATGAGCAGGTGGGCGCTTGGCTCATGGCCGCTTATCTGAATGGCCTGAGCCCAGACGAGACATTCGCTCTCACCCTGGCGATGCGGGATTCTGGGGAAGCGCTCGAACTGAACGATTCAGCGGGCATTACGCTCGATAAGCACAGTACGGGAGGAGTGGGGGACAAGACGACTCTCATTGTCGTGCCGATTCTGGCGTCGCTTGGAGTTCCCATCCTGAAGATGTCGGGCCGAGGGCTTGGGTTCTCAGGCGGAACGCTGGACAAGCTCGAAGCGATTCCAGGTTTTCGAACGGACCTCTCTGCCTCGGAGGCGCTCTCTCAGGTAGAGCAGATCGGCGCGGCTATCGTGGGTCAGTCGAAGTCGCTTGCTCCTGCCGACAAGCTTCTCTACGCGATGCGAGACGTTACGGCAACAGTTGATAGCATTCCGCTCATTGCTGCGAGCATCATGTCGAAGAAACTGGCCGGCGGAGCAAGCTCCATCCTGCTGGACGTGAAGGTGGGGCGCGGCTCCTTCATGAAGGACCTTGACCGCGCCACCGAACTCGCAAACACTCTGGTGGCCATCGGCAAGAGAGCAGGCAAGGCTGTTCGTGCGGTTCTGACTCGCATGGACGAGCCGCTTGGGCGTGCGGTAGGCAACGCTCTGGAGGTTCGCGAAGCGATAGAGTTCCTTACTCCGGGAGGGCATCGAGCTCCTGCGCTGTGGGAAGTCTGCAGGACGCTCTGTATCCACGGACTTGCGATGTCTCGGCCAAGGCTCTCGCCCGAAGCGGCGTCGGATGCGGTGGATAACGCGTTGGAATCCGGTGAGGCGCTAGCGAAGTTTGTTGAGATAGTCGAGGCACAGGGCGGCGAAGCCGACTCAATCCTCGACCCGCTGCTCCTGCCGAAATCGCCGATATTGGCTACTGTCGCGTCACCGAGGTCGGGGTATGTCTCGGGCATTAATGCCAGGAGAGTCGGAGAGCTAGCGATGTGGTTGGGCGCCGGTCGTGTTCGCAAGGAAGACTGCATACATCCTGGAGCTGGAATAGTGCTTCTGGCGTCCGTTGGCGATGTCATGAGGGTTGGCGGCCCACTCGCCGAGCTGCATGTTCGAACGGATGCGGACTTTCCAGAGGCCGAGGTCTCGCTGCTTGGTGCCTTCTCGTGGAGCGATGAGCCGCCGGATCGTCAGGAGATGATTCTAGCCGAGGTGGGGTGAGTGCTGCAGCCAAGCGCCAGAACACACGAGCCGAGCGTACCCAGCATTCCACGCAGTCTGCACAACACCACGTCACTTCAGCATTGGAGCAGCCAGCAGTCGACTTGGACTGGACCGGGTAGCATTGATTTGGTATGACACGATGAATCGCTTACTCTTGGGCGCATCCATGGTAATTCCGCACAACAGATACACGCGCTCGCCGAAGATGTAACACCTGGCACCGGATGACGGTAGAGGGATTTGCTGTCGAATTGCACCGGTTGCAGCCTCCACAACCAACAGCCACGATCGCTTCCCACGCACCGAGTCAACCGGTACCAGATAGTAACCATCACGGTATGCCAACTCCCTCCGGCCACTCACCCGCCTCTCCATCTCCCTCAAGCCACATCGGGCAAGCTCCGTACCGTATCGACGGCTCCATATCCTCGCGCCATCCGAGGCTCGAATGAGGTGCATTGCATAGCGTGTGGCTACCAACAGACCATCGTCCCCAAGACCGACTGATGTGGCTGGGTGCTCGAAGGCATAGCGCTCCTCGAAGGCATAGCGCGCCTCTCGCTCAGAATCGTCAAAGAAACGATGCTCGACCTTAAGTCCACGCGGCGGTGAAAGACCAACTGCTCGATTCAGATCCTCCATTCGCACAGACCAACGCTCTTTCAGAATGCGATTCAGCGACTTAACGCTAAACGAAGTGGACACAATAACACTATCATCCACCAGTCCGTGCAGGTACTCCGCGTCATCATCGCTTCTCATCCAGCGCCAGCTTCGCTGCTTCAGGCGTGTCCCATCGGACCTAATCTCCCAAGCAGAGCTAACGTTTCCATTGAAGTCAATCAACCAAGGCTGCTTCGCTAACTGCCACACTAGTGGCGGGTAGAAGTTCTCCATTAAGCCGTATGTCGCGATTGAGTCTAGTTGCCAATTGGTAAGAAACACCCGTTTAGGAGCCTCGTATCCAGGATAATTTGGAGCAAGTACGATCTCACCGGAACCGATAGCAAGCATATTCACAATGCCACCAACAAAATCAGGAATCACAAGCTCTTTGAGAACCTTGTGCTTCCCAGCGCGGCCATCATAGCTCCAAAGTTGTATGGTGACGAGAACCCGGTTCGTGTACGTAGGCGGTCCTTCCCGTGATCGTGAGCCTACGGCAACATAGAGTCCACTTTCACCCACCAACAACGCATCAGAACGAACAGAACTCACCGGTGCGTCAATACTACCCCTGTTGGTGTCCTGGTACTCCCATAGAAGTCGCATGGAGGCTTCACGATAGGCACGACACGCCCAGGGCCGAAAAGGTAGAGATTTCCTGCCGCACGCACCAGATTGGTCGGCAAACAATTGGACTCCTGAACCTCCATCCTCCATAACTCAGTGAGTGCGAGTCTGTCAGCGCTCGGCACGGCATGCGCAGCAAGCCCGCCGGGCCCATAGTTAACGAGCGCTAGCGCAACGACGCAGAGGATCTTCATCGCCTTCACCTCGCACCGCCGGGAAGCGGTCCTGTCCTATGGTTCTGCCCATGCCTCCAGCGCCTGCGTTGGGACGCACTAGCGCAGGAGGGCCTGGCCGAGGAGAAACAGCGTCGAATGAGATACATGGCACCCTCTCGATCAGAGCGTGGTAGAGTACAGACCTGAACATACTCTAACAGATTGTTGGTGGGCATGCAAGTGATGGTTTTAGCGTGCCCTGCGTTGACATCCCTCCCGCCATCGGTTATAGTCTGGCGATGCCACCGCACGCCGAAGCAGAACCAACGTACGACGCAAACCGCCCCGCCCTGGCCGCCGAATCGCGGCCCAGGGCGCGATTGGTGCGGCATGGGCCGCAGGCGCTCTCCACCGTGGAGCTGCTCTCGCTCGTGCTGGGTACCGGGAAAGCGGGGCTGTCTCCCATCGATCTCGCACGAAGTCTCGTCAAGGAGGTGGAGGCGCGAACGCTGATCGCGGAGTACACCGTATCCGACCTTCGCAAGAAGCGCAAGCTGAGCGCGGAGCAGGCCGTAACCCTGCTCGCAGCGCTTGAGCTGGGCAGGAGGGTGGCGACGGACGCTCGAGAGCCCCGGCAAACCATCAGCGCTCCTCAGGACGTCTGCGATCTGCTTGCGGAAGAGATTCGCAACGCCAAGCGCGAAATCGTGTTCGCGCTGCTGCTGGACTCGAAGAACCATGTGCTTAAGGTGGTGACTGTGTCCATTGGAAGCCTCAATACGAGCGTCATTCACCCTCGCGAGGTGTTTACCGAGGCGGTGGCAATCAGCGCTGCCAGCATCATCGTGGCGCACAATCACCCAAGCGGCGACCCAACCCCAAGCGCAGAGGACCGCGCTGTGTCTAGCCGTTTGTGCGAGGCCGGCAAATTGATGGGGATAGACGTGCTCGACCACATCGTGATGGGCGACGGCAACTATCGGAGCATGAAGCAGATGGGGTACATGTAGAATGAGGCGAATCACACGATGACGGGCTTGGGAGAGAAATTCGCGTCGGTTCGTGCGGAGCTGGAAGCCTCCAATGCGGCCCGCGAAATTGCGTTGCGAGATTGCAGAGAGATAGTTCGTGGCTCGGCGAACTCCATTCGAGCGATTCACCGTAAAGAGATGGACTCTGCGGCCGCCCAAATAGACACTATTCAGCGGAAGGTCGTGGCGCTCGGCGCCGTCCTTGCGGAGCACCCATCTCTGCTCCATGCAGGGTACGTGTCGGATGCGCAGAAGGAGCTGGTCGAGGCGTCCGTGCTTCTTTCCATGGTGCTTGGCAGGGAGATTGCCTCGTGCGAGGAGCTTGGCGTGCTCGCGAGCGCCTACCTAAACGGCATCGCCGAGGCCGGAAGCGAGTGCAGGAGATACGTGCTGGACAGGATGCGCGAACGCGACTTCGCCGATGCAGCGAGGCTGCTCGACCTGATGGACCTGCTCTACAGCGAGCTTTCGCTGGTAGACTTTCCAGACGCGCTTACCGGCGGGCTGCGGCGAACCGTGGATGCATTTCGAGCCGTGCTGGAGCGCACCCGAGGGGATCTCACCCTCAGCCTGCAGACTCATTCGCTGGAGAAGGCTCTGGAAGGCTGGCGCAAAACTCAACATGACGGATCCTAGCGCCGCACTCCCATTCGACAATGATGCGTCCCCAGGTGACCCACTGGCGGCAGCAATTCCACTCCTTAGTGTTCTCATGCCTGTCTTCAACGAGCGCGATACACTCAAGGAGCTTCTTGGCAGAGTATTGAGCGTTCCACTTGATCTTGAGGTCGTCATCGTCGATGACGGATCGACCGATGGAACCTGCGAACTGCTTCAAACAGAGATTGAGGGAAGCAGCCCGAACGTAAGGGTGGTCTACTCGGTCTCCAATGCCGGCAAGGGCGCCGCTATTCGCCTGGGCCTTCCTCACACACGCGGTCGCTTCGTGGTCATCCAGGACGGCGACCTCGAGTACGACCCGAATGACTTCGTGCGTCTCGTCGCTCCTGCCGTGGCTGGTGCAGCTAAGGTGGTGTACGGTACGCGGTTTGCCCATGGAATGCCAAAGATGCGCCTGCCGAACCGAATCATCAACCGCCTATTGCCCATACTGGTGAGGCTGCTGTACGGAGCCAAGATCACGGATGAGGCGACCTGCTACAAGCTCTTCGACCGGGAGCTCCTGCTCTCGATCCCGCTCACGTGCAAGCGCTTCGAGTTCTGTCCAGAGGTTACCGCGAAGGTCTTGTTGCGAGGCGAGCGCATCGTCGAGACTCCGATCTCGTACGAGGCTCGAACTATGGCGCAGGGCAAGAAGATTCGGTGGACCGACGGCGTGGCCGCGATCTGGACCCTGGTGGTGTGGAGGTTTCGGCGGTTCTAGGGCTTCTTGGGCAAATACTTGTCGAGGGTCTGCTCGACGGCGCCCTTCGGCGGGGAATAGGCGAAGTCTGCATCGCTTAGCCTCGGGTTTGCATCCAGCTTCAGGACTGTGTTGACGATCAGGCGGTCTGTCTTCATCGTCCCCTCGGCAATGGCTGGCTTTCCCTTGAGTTTGGTTCGCACGGACACTCGCCGGGGAACTCCTGTAAAGGCAATCTCAGACTTCCTGAGGAATCCGGACGTCTTGTCTAGGAAAAGCTTGACCCGAGCGGTATAGCCCTGGATGAGGTTCTTAGAAGGCATCTGCGCCAGGAGTACGGTGCAGGCTGCGCCGTTCACCAATGCGTCCGATCCCTTGCGGACGTTTTGGAAGGCGGAAGCCGGAGGACGCTGTAGGAAGTGATACACATCCGCTTCACCGCTTATTCCGAACTGGAGCATCGCCTTTGCAAATTCCGCGATCGAGGCAGGAGCTGGCAGGCGGTTGAAGAGGCCCGTCTTTGAGCGATAGACCAGCATCGATTTGCCGTCGGAGACGGCCATGATCTCCCCGGTGATCGGACCGGTGATCTTCAGCGACAGTTTGTTGGGCCTCTGGTACTTCATGTCCACGACAAGGCCGAACCCACTTTGTGTACCCCGCGCCGTTTCGCGATAGTTGACCGATACAGTCTGCGAGTAGCTCTGCGCGTCCGCATAGCGCTTTAGCAGGTCGTTAAGCGTCGTTTGACGGCTCTGCGCGCTCGCGTACGAGGCTGAAATGGCTACGAGAGTAGCTGTCACCAAGAGGCGCATCACTCGCTCGACTCCACGAATCGTTCCCTCGCGCCGACGGGAACCGTGAACTTGAAGCTGTCATCAGCCATCTTCGAATTTGGCACCACGGCGCGGACAACTTCGAGAATGGAGATTGCCGGGTTCTTTAGCGCCATAGCCTCCTCACCTGCAGCTTGAGTTCCCTTCCATGCGAGTGTGAGGCCAATCTTGTGAACGACATACGTGCTCTTGTCCAGCCAGACTCGAAATGCGGAAGGCGCCGGTTCCAAGTTGGCGGCATTGAAGATTGACTTTGCCGCTGCCTTGATGTAGCTCGGTGAGAGTCTGCCGGAGACGATGTGAACCTCTTTCCTATCCACTGTCTTGAGCCCTTCATACTTCAGGTCGCTCATTCCCTCGGGAACACCGGAAGACTGGAGAAAGGTGAGGGGCGACATGACCTGGTAGGCATATTTATCGATCTGCCGGCACAATGCAAGCATGTCTCCGGATGCGTTCCGACGTTTGTACTCATTCGATGTGCCTGCGTAGGTCACCAGGTATTTGCCGTCTGCATAGACCTCTTGGGTCCCGCTCTCAGTATCTCGCACATGTAGGGTGACGCTGTCCGGCGCCCGCCTAGATCGGACTATGATTTGCTGACGAGACTGTTTTTGCTTTCCGCCGGACGTAATGACGATCGTGGCTTCGCTCTGGGCATAAAAAGTCTGCGGCTCCTTGTAGGACTGCACCATGTTTGTGAGAGCCACGTTGGGATCTGTTGTGAGCGGCTTCGGGGTAAACGGTGCGCCTGCCGCGGGGATCGTGAAGTCTGACGCGGCCGCTCGCTTGGTTCCAGCCGCAGGGTCTTCTGTCCCGCCGCTGCATCCGGCGCCGATAGCTGCCGCAACCACTGCTAATGCCGGCCATTGCCTCCGGACGCACTGCATAATCGTCAAGGACAAACCTCCGGAAGACACAACAGTGAAGAGGAGTTCGGCATAACCGGGCCATGCACTGACACAGTTATCGGGAGAAGCGCACCACTTATGAAGGGCCCGTGGCACTGTATACTATACCTTGGCGCCATGGATGCGTCAAACGACATTTCGGATCGCAACTTCGCTGGTCCCGAGGAGAACAATGGGCGCCTTAACCGAGGAATACTGTTCAGACGAGATTCACTGCGATGGCTGTGCCGCTCAGATCAAGCGGATACTTGGTCATGTAGAGGGCGTATCAAGCGTGGATGTGGATGTCGCACGAAAGCGTGTGACTGTTGCTCATGACGGTGAAGCTGCTACGAGTCATAGGGTGTCCGGTGCTCTGGTGGAAGCAGGCTTTCCGGTGAAACCATGCGTCTAGCATCTTGGCGCTATATGCGTTCTGCGCGGCGACATGTCAGTGTCGCCAGCATATGGATGCTGATGCTGCCGCTGGGGTTGGCTGGTGCTGCTGCTGCGGGTGACATTGTGTTCTCGCCGGATTCCAAACAGGTTGCGTATACGTCATCGGCCGGCCTTGTGATGGCGAATATAGACGGATCGGCGACGCAAGTATTGGCGGACTCAACTGGGTGTTCGAAGCCTGCTTGGTCGCCGGACGGACGCTGGATTGCCTTTCTCCGTACAGCTGGGTCGATAGGCGCGAGCGATCTCTGGCTGCGCGACCTCCGAAAGGGCGCATCCCGGCGGCTGGGAACGGGCTACGCCGGTCCGCTGAGCTGGCGAGAAGACAGTGCAAGACTGGCTCTCGTCCAGGTCGTTGAGGCAACTGGCGCTCGAGATCTAGTACAGTTCAGCGTGAGCGAAAGGGGAGTTGCGACTTCGTCGGCAACATCAAGGCGATCCGAACCGGCAAATTCGTCAGCGAGTCTCTTCTGGTCACCCGCGACGGACATTCTTGCTTACGTCGCTGCGGGTCCGCCGGACGTGTGGCTAATGGATGGAGGCGAGATGCAACAGATATCGAAGACCGGAGATGTCGTCGGACTTGGCCTCGAGGCGAACGCCGGCAGACTGTGGTGGGCTCGCTCAAGCAAGAACCCCAGGTACATCCTGCTCTCGCTCTACTCCTTCGACCTTAACAACAGAACAGTGTCGCGCGCCACATTCCCGGATAGAGTTCCGCTTATCAATCCAAGTCCTCGATCCGGTCCAACCAAGCTCAATCGTGTGGCATTCTCGCCGGACTGCAGCCGGATCGCCATCGTGGTGACGGCGCCTGGCGCTCCGACTACAGGCCAAGTCAAGCATCGGTCGCTAGTCTATCTGTGCTCACGGGATGGCTCCGCAGCCAGGATGGTCGCTACCATAGAGAGCCTCACGCCTCGAAGCGTTGAACCCATCTGGTCTCCGGATGGGCGGTATCTGGCCGTGGAGGATTCCGGCATGCCGGTTCACCGAATCTCTGTATATCGCTCCGATGCAACTCACATAGCAACGCACACTGTGAGATAACGGAATTGCCCAACAAGTCCGAATCGCCATTTCGGCCACGGGCTCTTGCTCCGGGCATGACCATTGGGGTCGCAAGCCCATCGAGCCCGGTCGAGCCGGCCAAGTTGGAGGCAGGCGCGGAAGCCATTCGGTCCCTTGGGTACAAGGTTGTTGTTGGCGAGCATGCCACAGATCGTCGCGGCTACCTAGCGGGGGACGACGCCGCTCGGGCCGCCGACTTCACCCAAATGTTCGCACGGACCGACATCGATGCGGTGTTCTGCTCGCGAGGCGGCTATGGGGCGTTGCGGATGGTCGACCTGGTCGACTGGTCTGTGGTGGCAGCCAACCCGAAGGTTTTCCTGGGCTACAGCGACATCACCACCCTTCACCTAGCCTTCGAGCATCACACCAGCCAGGGTACGCTCTATGGACCGATGGTGCTTGCGTTGGGAGGTGACCTGTCTCAGGTTTGCAGAGAGACTCTCTGGGCGCTTGCGACCAGGTCGGAACCCCACGGGACGCTGAACACTACGAATCGTCCCATTGTTACACTTGTGTCCGGCACAGCGTCTGGACGGCTTGCCGGAGGCTGTATCTCTCTCCTGGCCGCCGCAGTCGGGACCAAGCATCCGCCTCGATTCGCCGGACGGATCGGCGTATTGGAGGACACCGGCGAGCCGGTCTACCGATGCGACAGGGACTTGGTTCAACTTCTCCGGGGCACGGACATTTCGGAGGCTGCTGGGTTTGTCATCGGGACCGTCACAGGTTGGCGCGATCAGGAGAAAGCGCCGCCCGAGATCACTCTCGATGACCTATGGACAGACCTACTACGTCCACTCGGCAAACCCACGATTGTAGGATATCCATTCGGCCACGAACCGGATCCGGTCACCCTTCCGCTCGGGTGCCTTGCCACACTGGACGCAGATGCAGGCTCAGTGACGCTGCTCGAGGCCGCTGTTTCTTAGCCGCGCCCCGCGGACTAGCTGGCCAAACACGTAGATGGCCACACAGACAATGAGCCCAGGGTACATCGGCTGGAGGCCGAACGGGAACTGGGAGGTCTCTGCGTAGATGCCGTGCTTTGTCCAGCCAATGAGTAGGCATGTTCCAGACACCAGTGGACCGCAAGCGAGGCAGGCTGTGGCCGTCGCCCGCGTGGGCGTGAGCCGCTCGAAGTACGACATCAGTACGGGAATGAGCATGCCAGGTACGAACACCGTACCTATGGCATACCACTGGCGTACAACGGATGGGACGAAGTAGGCCACGGCGAGTCCGATTGCCACAACGATGAGGAGCGACCCTCGAGTGGCAGTCCGTGCATGCACGGCACCCATGTGTCCGTGGATACGCGAGGCCACGTCGCGGCCAAGCGTGATGGACGATAGAAACGTGTAAGACACAACGGTCGACATAACCGTGGCGAGCAGCGAGATGTAGAAGAGCCCGCGGATTCCGGGCGGGAGAACGGCATCGGCAAGCAGCGGGAACGCCAGCACCTGCCTTTCGGGAGCCAGATTGGGCAGAGCGGCTCGGGCATACAGGCCTGTGGTGGTTGTGAGGAAGTCAAATAAGGCCCAACAACAGACGGCGATGAGAACTCCCCACACAGCTACTCGCGGGGACTTGGCCGCGTAGCAGCGCTGATGGAAGCCGGGATCCACCAGTGTCCAGAGCGCGATGAAGAACCAAACCGCGATGAAACCGTGGTCGAGCCCGCCGTCCAGCCGCAGGTGTGTGGCGGGCAAGTGAGCCTGGAGCCAATCGACTCCACCGTAACGATAGATCAGAACAGGCACCGCGAGCGCGAAGCCAAGAAACATGAGGCCGAACTGCATCACATTGAGTCGTACGTCTGCCAGGAACCCGCCAAAGTAGACATAAACCACCGACACCAGGGTGCCGAGCACGAGGGCCGGGCCTGCGCCAAGGCCGAAAGCGTGCCCCAGAAGCTGCCCGACCATCAGCATATAGGGAGCAGGAGTCGCCATGGCAAGCGCGCAAAGGCTGCCTAGCAGGGCGGCGGGCCGGCCATAGGCTCTCTCTAGGGTATCTGGGATGCTCACAAGGCCAGACAGGCGCACACGGCCTGCTAGAAGCAGCGCGAAAACAGTTGCGAAGATGTAGTAGGGGAGGCCCTGGGTCGTCCAGTTGGCAAGCCCCATCTGGTAGGTGTACTCGCCCACTGCAAGAATTCCGCCATACCACGTTGCCACAAGCGTTGCCACGAACGTGACTAGGCCGAGGGACCTCGATCCGATCACAAAGTCGTCGGGAGACGCATTTCGCCGCTGGAACCCGATCCAGGCGGTGACGATGAAATAGGTCGCCAACAGCACAATGTCAACGGTGGCAAACGGCTTCACGGCTGCACGGTCTCAATCGATGAGTGGTGGGGATAGCACAGCAGAACGTAGCCTTCGTGAGCCGTCACGCACACATCCTTCACAACCGCCCGATTGCTCACCCCACGAGTCCCAGGGGACATCACCGTTCGTTCAAGGGGCCACTGTACTCCCGATAGGGAAACCGTTGCCGGAGAGCCAAGACACAAGAGCGAGAGAGTAGAGCCGGCCTGCACACGCAGGCGCAATGCTCCCGAGACCAGCCGGATTGAATCGACACTGCCAACGAGGGTGATGTGTGTTTGGGCGTACTTCACCAGAAGGAGATACGCCGCGAGCGTGTGATCCTGCCGGCCGCCTAAGGCACCGAGCACATCAATGTGCGAGGCGCCTCGGCCGAGACAAAAGCGGACGGCCTTCTCGATGTCTGTGTCATCCTGACCGGTGAGCTCGACAATGCAGTCAGGTCCGATACGATGCCGCGCCTCGTCGGAAAGGGAGTCGAGATCGCCCAGCACGAAGTCCGGTAGCCGAGACTCTGGATCTAGCCAATTCGCCGCGCCGTCAGTGACCACAAACAGGTCCGCACCGTGAAGGAACTCGTCCAGAAGTGCCTCTGCGGGCGGGTCGCCGTCCGCCAGTATCACTGCTCGCATCTAGGGCCGAACTCCAGCGGTCAATCGCAGTCCCAGTAGTACATGGCTCCAGTGCTGGGATTGATGTCGCCGCTCCTCTCGCCGTTTGGGCAGACCACCTGGGTGTCGAACTGGCCGTCCGACACGGTGAACTTCGCATGCCCGTCCGCAAAAACAACACCTCCTCCTCGCCCATGCCACTGCTTGAAGTAGTCCGGGAAGTATCCGTATTTTGCCTGCTTGAAGAACGGGAACATCTCATCGCGAATAATGCGCGTATCAGAGGGAGCAGTGAAGCTTGCGTCCGATACCGGCCTATCGTCGACATACGGGAAGTTGTTCTGCGTCGAGAAGCCGCCTACAATGGTAAAGCTGCCCTTATTGAACCGATAGCTCGACCCATAGCACTGGTGGTAGCTGGAAGCGCCTGGACACCCGTAGAAGGCGTCCGCAAGAGACGGCCCACCGAGATCATCAGGGCACTTGAAGAGAGCCTTACTTTTGCCGTACGGCAAGAGAATCACCTCGGTGCCGAGGTGATCGGGGCTGCCCGCCGGTGGCTGAGTGTTGTAGGCATGGAAGATCGGCATCATCTCGTCGAAGTCCTGCACATACATGCGCACCTGAAGGCCGATCTGCCGGGAGTTCGAGATGCAGACCGTCTCCCGGGCCTTCGCCCGTGCCTGTGCAAACACAGGAAACAGTATCGCAGCAAGAATCGCGATAATGGCTATGACGACAAGAAGCTCAATCAGAGTGAAACCTGTAGATCTACGCTTGGTCATGGTGCATTCTCCTTGCTCAAAGTTCGAGCGATGATGCACCGACGGAAAACGCCGCGGCCTCGGGATAGAGGTCGCGGCGCTGTTGTGCTCGCAATGGAGCATCGCTTCCCTCCGTCGGTATTATCCGAATCAGGTCTTTAGGGTTCGTCGCTCAGCGCGAAATCTCAGCAGTCTCCTGCACCCCTAGCGTCTATTCTGTTTGTACGGCCACTTCCGGATTGGGACTAGCCGACGAGCTTCTGAAGCTTCTCGGCGATGACTGCCTTCGGCACTGCGCCCACCACCTGGTCTGCAACTTCGCCATTTTTGAAGTAAAGCAGCGTCGGGATAGACATAATGCCATACTTCGCGGCGATTTCACCCTCGGCATCGACGTCGACCTTCATCACCTTCGCCGTGTCCTTGAACTCCTCGGCGACGGCGTCCACATGTGGCCCCACCATTCGGCATGGACCGCACCAGACTGCCCAGAAGTCCACCAGGACCGGAACATCCGATTTCAACACCTTCTCGTCAAACTCAGCGGTGGTAACCGCGACTGCGCTGCTCATTCCAACTCTCCGTTCACGGCCATTTAGTGGCTCTCAAGACGAGTGCTGTATACTCTAAACGGACGGTGGTTGTCAACCGACCAGACCGCTAAATTGCCTCAACATTTCGTACGCCTGGGGCTTGGCTGAAGTTCCAATGCTAGGCTGCCCGGATTTCGATGAGGCCCACCTCGGGAGGGCAGAAGAGCCGAAACCTAGGACCCACCATTCCCACTCCTCGAGTCACATAGACCTGGTGTCGCTTCGCTTGCATCAGGCCCTCGGTGTACTTGCGGGCGTACTTTGGAGTGTACAGAGGCTTGAATCCCGGTATCCGAATCTGGCCCCCATGTGAGTGACCGGAGAGCTGCAGAGAGAACCGGGGCGGCGCCATGTCCGCATAGTCCGGCTCGTGGATGAGCAGAATCTTGATTGCATCGCGCGGCACGTCCTCGAGGGCCAGAGCCGGTCGTGGATGAGCCCCAATCATGTCTTCCAGGCCCACGATGTAGGCGCCGGGCACTCCGGGAAGCTCTCGCGACCGGTTCTGCAGCACCCTAATCCCTTGACTTCGCAGAGCGCGAGACATCGGCTTCGACCCGACGCACCACCAGTCGTGATTGCCAAGAACCGCGAATGCGCCTTGTGGAGCAGCCGCTACCGGCGCCAATGCTTCAGCGCAAGCCGTGCACCATGCGTTTGGGTTGTACGAGATAAAGTCTCCGGTGAGCGCCACTGCGTCGGGCTTCTCGCGCATCAGCAATCTCACCGCGCTGCCGGTTCGCACAACTGCCGAGTGGCTGTCGCAGTGAGTGTCGCTCAGGTGGCCGATTGTGAAGCCGTCGGCCGACTTCGGCCACCCAGGAATCTTCACTACCACGCGAGCCAATCGGATGAAGTCTGGTTCGATCCAGCGCGCATCGGCATACACGAGGGGAATTGCCAGCGGCGAAGCGAGGAGCAACCGTCGAAAGAGCTTGCGCCGCGTCAAGCGTGCTGCAGGTGTGAT
>VFKD01000340.1 GCA_009885735.1 bacterium | reverse complement strand
CGCGCCAGTGGCGGCAAGCCTCTTGCGGCCCGCCGGACACCTCGCGGCCACGATACATTCAAGGCATTTTGGCCTGCGAGCAATGCAGATACTCCGGCCATGCAAAATGACCGTGTGACCCAGAGGCGTCCATGCCTCTCGAGGGAAGAGCGCCATCAGGTCCCGCTCAATCTTCACCGGGTCTGTCTCCCGCGTCCAGCCGAGCAGCTTGGTTATGCGCTTCACGTGAGTGTCCACCGTGATGCCGTCGCCGCCGAAGGCCACGCCGATCACTACATTCGCCGTTTTGCGGCCAACGCCTCTCAAGGTCACTAGGTCCTCGAGGGCTTGCGGCACCTCGCCGTTAAACCGCGAAACGATGTCCTGGCTCATGGCGATTAGGCTCTTGGTCTTCTGCCGAAAGAAGCCCGTGCTCTGAACCAGGCGCTCTACGTCATCCGGACTGGCTTCCGCCATGGCATGTGCAGTCGGATACGCGGCGAAGAGCGCGGGGGTCACCAGGTTGACGCGAACGTCGGTACACTGCGCGCTTAGAATGGTAGCGGCCAGCAGTTCCCAGGCATTGCGGTGATGCAGGGCGCACTCTGCGTCTGGATAGCTGGTCCGTAGGAGCGTGAGGGTATCGGTGGCATCCTGCCGCTTGACTGCGCTCGGGCCGCGTTTCTTCGGTGCAGGTCGGCTACTCGCCATGCGCCAGCGCCTTCTCCAGGAAGCTGCTCACATCGTCAAACAGCTTGGCGAGCATGCCCTCGTGGATGTACATCATGTGTCCGGCCCCGTACTCCGCTGTCTCGATATTAGCTCGAAGGGTCGGCTCAAGTCCCATGTGGTTGAGCGTGTACTCCGTTGCGTAGTAGGGCGTAGCCAGGTCGAAGTAGCCGCTTGCGATGAGCAGCCGCATATACGGGTTCTTGCAGAGCGCCGACCGCAGAGCGTCGCTGGTGTCTGGATAGCCGTCCTGCGAGCCTCCCCACTGCCACTTCTCCCAGAGGTCGCCCAGAATGAGATATTCGAGATCGGTCTCGTAGCCCAGTTCTGCGCGGACGTAGTGGTTGAAGGCGGCGGTGTAGGGCGGGCGAATGGCGGTCATGCTCGGGTCGTAGTCCGGCTTCTCGGCGGTCGCCAGCAGGTCAATCCCTTTTAGGCGGCTGTCCAGCCGGCCCACAGTTCGATTCTCGCCTCGCAGCAGCTCCTTGCAGAACCGATGTATCTCGACGCGAAGGTTGCTCTGCTCCAGGTACTGCGCGTCCAAACCCAAGTATCCGCTCATCACCGTCGCCAATGCGCTTCGCTCGGCGCTGGCTATTCGGTCACCTTTGGCCAGGGCTGGAACGTATTCGGTCTCCACCCACTGCTCGACCTCGGACAGGAACTCGGTCAGAGACTTGCCCTGGTGACCGGTCTTGCCGTGGTAATGGGCGGTTGCTGCGTAGGTGGGCAGAAACAGGTGGTATGGAAGGTCATTTCCGACGTGAAAGTCCGCAGTCTGGAAGTTCAAGATACTCGAAACCAGGATGATGCCGTTCAGTGCGATGCCGTGGTCGAGCAGCCAGTTCGAGAGGCCCGCCGCTCGAGTGGTTCCATAGCTCTCGCCTGCAAGGAAGAGCGGAGACTGCCAGCGATTGTGCCGCGTGAGAAAGAGCCGAATGAAGCGCCCAATCGACTCGATGTCGCCTTCCACGCTCCAATACTTCTTGCCGGTCTCGGTGT
>VFKD01000359.1 GCA_009885735.1 bacterium | reverse complement strand
CTTCGACCTACCTCTCGCGGTCGGCCTTCTGGCGGCCACCGGTCAGGCTCGGCAGAATGCTCTTGCAGACACGCTGTTCGTGGGCGAGCTCTCGCTGGACGGAAGCATTCGGTCCGTCACTGGGGTCCTGCCCATCGCGCTGCATGCAAAGGCGACAGGCATTCGGCGCATGGTGGTTCCTCGGGCCAATACACGGGAGGCGGCCATCGTCGGCGGTCTGCAGGTCCTTCCCGTTGACAGCCTTCTCCAGGTGGGACAGTGGATCAACGATCCCAGCCTTATTGCTCCCGTGGAGCTAGACCCAGCTGCTCTCATGCCTACGACCCCTCCCGATTCGGCAGACTTCAACGAGGTGAAGGGGCAAGCACACGTAAAGCGTGCACTGGAGGTGGCTGCGGCAGGCGGACACAACATCTTGATGATCGGCCCTCCCGGCTCAGGCAAGACCATGCTCGCGCGCCGTCTACCTGGTATCCTGCCACCGCTCTCAGTGGGTGAGGCGCTCGAAACCACCAAGATATACTCCGTGTCAGGACTGATGAACGCAGATACAGCGCTCGTCACCTCCCGTCCATTTCGGGCGCCGCACCACACGCTTTCGAACGCGGCGCTCATTGGCGGCGGAACAATTCCGCGGCCCGGCGAGGTGAGTCTGGCCCACAATGGCGTGCTGTTCCTTGACGAGCTGCCCGAATTCCGCCGAGACGGCCTTGAGGTTCTCCGACAGCCACTCGAGGACCAGACTGTCACGATTGCCCGCGTACAGGCGTCGCTGCAATATCCAGCCAGTTTCATTCTCGCGGCCGCCATGAATCCGTGCGTTTGCGGATATCATGGAGACCTGTTCCGTCAGTGTACGTGCTCGCCGACAATGGTGCGCAAGTATCAACAGCGCATCTCGGGTCCGCTGCTCGACCGTATCGATCTTCACGTAGACGTTCCGAGGCTGGCCGAGGAGGAGCTGGTGTCGCATCCGGCATCTGAATCGTCGGCGTCAATTCGCAAGCGTGTCTGCGCCGCTCGCGAGGTGCAGAATCAAAGGTATGCAGGGACGAACCTGTATTCGAACGCGCAGATGGGACCAAAGGAAACCAAGCTGTACTGTGAAATCACGGAGGACGTGCGCAGCTTGCTTCGAACGGCCATACAGCAGCTTTCGCTCTCCGCACGAGCGTATGACCGCATCCTGAAGGTCTCGCGTACGATTGGGGATCTGTGTGGTGCGCCCGCGATAACCATCGCTCACGTTGCGGAAGCAATCCAATACCGCTCGCTCGACCGGAAGATGTGGTCCTAATTGGAAGTCAAGAAGATTGTATTCATTGCTGCCGACCAGGAGTA
This sequence comes from bacterium, assembly GCA_009885735.1. Taxonomy (GTDB): domain Bacteria; phylum Armatimonadota; class Chthonomonadetes; order Chthonomonadales; family CAJBBX01; genus VFKD01. The sequence continues at coordinate 13,056 of VFKD01000359.1, read as the reverse complement.
CAGCTCCGAGCAGACGCTTCCCGCGCTGGGGGAGGCGCTTCGAGCGCGCTATGGGCACGCGGTGCAGACGGTGACTTCAAAGCCGGACCACCGTGCGGACACTGACATTCCAGGGCTCGAAGCCCTTGATTCGGCCGATCTTGCGGTGCTTTACCTGCGGTGGCAGCAGATCCCTGCGGACCAGTTGAAACACATAGAGGACTACTTGGCGTCCGGCAAACCGATGGTTGGTCTGCGGACCTCCACGCACGCCTTCAACTACGCCAAGGGCCATCCGCTGGAGAAGTGGAATCGGTTCGGCGCGCTGGCGCTGGGCGCCCCTCCGGGCTGGGGAAACGGGCACACGCACTATGGGCACAACTCAAGTACGGACGTCGCTCGAATTCCCGCTGCGCGGCGACACCCGGTGCTGGAGGGAGTGCCGGAGAAGTTTCATGTTCGATCATGGCTCTACCATGTACTTCCGAACTATCCGCCGCCCGACGCGGTTCGGCTGCTGGAGGGCACGGCAGTGAACCCAGACAACAAGGCGGCTATCCCTAACCCGGTGGCCTGGACTTGGCGTAATCCCGCTGGTGGGCGCATCTTCACCACAACGATGGGCCATCCAGAGGACTTCAGCGTGGAGGCGTTCCAGCGCCTGTTGGTGAACGGTGTTCACTGGGCGCTAGGCGAGGACAAGCCGCGCAAATGGGGTGGAGAGCTTGGCATCCGCGTGCCGTACAGATCGTCTTAGTAAGTGGATGCACAATTCTGACAAGTGAAGCACGCATGGCGGCATCCTTCGACCCTTCGGCAAGCTCACGGCAGGCAAGCTCGGTACGGTCCTTCAACTCTGCCACGATACGGTCCTTCGACCCTTCGTTCCCGCTAACGGCATGCGGGAATGACGAGGCACGGTGCGGCTGTGCCTCGCTCAGGGTGAGCGGAGGTACTGTGCTGAGCCTCACTCAGGATGAGCGGGTTGGCAGGCTAGGGATGAGCGGAAGTGCCGCGCTCAGGACGTACGGATTTTGCTGACTGGGCAAGGTAGAGGCTGTGCAGAATATCGAGTAGCTGGTCTCAGGGAGATCCGAATTGAGCTTAGTTTCCATAATGGCAGTTGTTCTTGCGGCTCCGTTGCAAGCGTCGCCCGGCGTCGCACCAGTCACGTTCGAGAAGAACATCAAGCCTATCTTTCAGGCTCAATGTGCTGCATGTCACTCGAAGTCACAGATAGGGAACGCAGCGATTTCGGGAGGGTATGCACTCGACACCTATCAGGCCCTGATGCGTGGCGTTGTAGGCGCAGGTAAGCCCGATGAGAAGGTGGTGGTCGCTGGCAAGTCCGCCGAAAGCGAGCTCTACAAGCGTCTTGTTACCTCCGAGGCAAGCAAGCGAATGCCGAAGGGCGGCGAACCGCTCTCCGACAAGCAGATCGCCCTGGTCGCCCGCTGGATCGATAGCGGCATGCCTCGCGGCGCAGTGGCTCCGGCTCGGCCCGTGCCGCCGCCAAAGCCCGAGATTGTGCCGCTGCTGTCGGTCAACGTACCCACCGGTCTTGCCGCGCCTGCGGCGCTCGCGGGCACGGCAAAGGACGCGAAACTGGGCTGGGCCGCAAAAGTTGGGCCGCTGCCTCCGGTCACGGCGATTGCCTTCTCGCCGGATGGGAAGTGGCTGGCCGTGGGCGGCTATCGCACCGTCTTTCTCTGGGATCTTGCGAATCTTCGCGTCGATAAGAGCGTCGGCGGCTTCGCAGGTGGCGTTCAAAGCCTCGATTGGAGCAAGGACAACTCGACGCTTCTCGTGGCGGGAGGCGAGCCGTCGGTTCGCGGAGAGATTGTCCTGCTGGACGCGAAGACCGGGTACTCGCGCGTGCGCACCTTCGACGGCCACACAGACGTTGTCTATAGCGCGGTCCTCTCGCCGAACGGTGCAACTGTCGCTACAGCCTCGCACGACAAGACTGTTCGAACCTGGGAGACGGCCACAGCCAAGGCATTGCAGGTGATCAAGATTCACTCCGACGTGGTTTACCAAGTGCGGTTTACACCGGATGGCAAGGACATTGTAACGGCCAGTCAAGACCGATCGGTGCGCGAGTACACTGCCGAGACTGGCAAGGTAGTGCGCGCCTTTGAGGGGCATACTGCCGCAGTTACCGCGCTTGCCGTGAGGCCCGACGGCAAGTTCTTCGTCTCGTCTGGTGTAGAACCCAGGCTGCGGTGGTGGAATCCGGCAGACGGTTCAACGCCGCGCTATAGCGACGGGCATAGCATCCAGGTGCTGGATGCAGCCTTCTCCGCCGACGGCAAGATGCTGGCAGGAGCCGGTGCGGACATGAAGGTGCGGCTATTTGACGGAGATTCCGGCGGGCATCTCCGCGAGTGCGCGGGCTCGACTGACTGGGTGTTTAGAGTTGCCTTTTCACCGTCCGGCAAACTGGTTGCAGGAGGCTGTGCGGACGGGTTCGTGCGCATCTGGAATACCGCGGACGGCAAGCTGCTGTGCCAACTTCTGGCGAGCGGGCCTCGCGAGGGAGCGTGGACCGGCCCGGAATGGGCCGCGTTTTCGCCGCTGGGGTATCTTGCCGTGTCTGAAGGCTGGGGTCGTGGAACTGCTCTTACCGTGGCGGGCAAAGTAGCTCCAAGCGCCGCCGCAAAGCCGCTGGCCGCGATACTTATGAAGGGCGACCTGATAGCGAACGCGCTTCGTGGCGAGGCCGTAGAAGCGCCTTTGCTAGAAAAGAAGCCATAGCTTCAACAATGTTCAGTTAGGCAGTCACTGACGCACCCTTCGACCCTTCGGCAAGCTCAGGGCAGGCCAAGTCGTCGATAAGGCTGACGAGCGCTCAGGGCGAGCGGATTTGGCTCAGTGAGCAATGTTGGCCTTGATCTCTCCAATTCACTTTGCTCCGCAAAGCAATATACATCGTCAAACCGTCATGCCCGCACCGTCATTCCCGCATGTCCTTAGCGGGAATCCAGTTTTGCTCTCCTGGATTCCTGCATTGACAGGAATAACGGCGAAGGGATGCACTTTCATGAAATCAACGAGTTACGCAGCCTCTACGGCTCTCAGCATCTGCTCGGCCAGAGCCAAGTTCGACCCTGCCTCGTCGTATTCTGGCTGTCGCTTTAGCGCCTCTCCATAGGCCATGCACGCGGCTGCATAGTCGCGGGTCTGGAAGTAGCAGTTTCCGAGCACGAAGAATCCGCTTGCGTTCAGTGGATCTCGGCCCAATCCAGCGCAGAGGGTCTCTGCCGCCTTCGAGTAGTAGCCCAGGTTGTAGAGCACATCGCCCGCGTTGAAGTACGCATTGGAGTGGCTTGGATCAACTGCGATGGCATCCGCGAAGCAGTCGATGGCTCGCGGGGCATCGCCGGATCCGGCGTACGCTCGCCCAAGGTTCACGCAGATCTCGGCGGACTCATTGCCGCTCTGGCGCTCTCGCAGATAGAGGTCGCGCGCCTCTTCGAAGAGCTGCAATTTCTCGCACGCATCGGCCAGACGAAGCGCAATGTCGGGACCTCCCAGTCCCATCCGTACCGCGTTTCGAAGAGGCGATAGCGCTGCGGCGCAGTCGCCGATTTCGTAGATCGTCTCTGCATATTCCGGAACGGCAAGTGGGTGATCTGGGCGACCTTCAAGCAGCGTGTGATATTCGCGTCTTGCTTCAGTAAGCTGTTTGTCGCGTCGCAGGCAGCAGGCGAGCAGATACCGGGCGTCCAAAAAGTCCGGTTTCATCGCCAGCGATTCCCTGCATTGGACGATTGCCTGGGCAAACTTCTCTTGACCCAGCAGGGCGAGCCCGCGGCCATACATCGCCTTGAACGAGTAGGCGCCCGGATCCCCAACGTGGGCAAACACCGATCCTCTGCCTTTCTCCACAGAGCTCTTGAAGTAGCGATCCGCGGCGGCATATTCCTGCTGATGAAGGGCAGCGTGGCCGCGGGCAAAGTCGAGCGCCGGATGGACGATTCCCACAGCTTCGGCGCGTGCGCACACTCGGAAGGTCTCTTCAGGGCGCTGCAGCATATAGAGGGCGGTCGCCCACTCCACGTAGAGCATCGCCGTATACTCTTCGGTGGGGTTAGGCTCCACCGCGGCCTTCTCGAACCAGTCCGCAGCAGCCTGCATGTTCCCGCTTGTGTAATAGGCATTGCCTAAGTTGAACAGATGGAACGACTTGTAGCTGTCGTCCGGGCTCTCCTCCACTTCGCGGGTCAGCATGCGAATAAACCTCTCATGCTTGTTGCGCTCGGACATCACGGAGGCGGCATATCCCCAATGGTCGATAGTGAGCTTGCACATGCTGATGGTGTAGCCCGCAGCCTGCAGCGAGCGTACGTTCTGCTCGTGAATCCTTCCGGTGAAGCGAGTGTTGGCTCCCAGCCGGAAGACACGGCAGGCGCGGTGCCAGCAGATCTCAGCGTCCTCGGCGAGCTGCATGTAGTTGCGAATGTTCACGAGGTAGCCGCCCACGCTCTCGGGCGAGTCGGCCATCAGTCGTCGAAGGTTGTCTGCATCGCCCTCGGTAAGCCGCTCGTCCGCGTCCAGCCAAAGGCCCCAGTTTCCAGTAGCATGGTCGAGAGCGACATTGCGCGCCTCCGCGAAGTCGTCGTTCCAAGGGTGAGACACCACTACGGCGCCATATCGCTTGGCGATCTCGACGGTGCGGTCCGTGGAGCCCGTATCGACCAAGACAATCTCGTCGGCAATGCCCTGAACGCTCTTCAAGCAGTCTTCTAGGAACGCCTCTTCGTTTTTGGCGATCATCACGACAGAGAGTTTGGCCGCCTGCTTGACCGGGACTTGGGTATTCTGGACATTCTCCAGAGTCTTTTGCGCTCTTGTTACAGCCGCCGTTAGTTCGGTATAGGCGGAGTCCTGGCGAGCGAGAGCGCCCTTGCTCTTTCCTCCGCGTCGCAGCTTTCGCGCTTGGCGAAGTACCTCGGCTCGGGCACGAGCGAATGTGCGCTGCACGTCCGTATTCTCCGGCGAGAGCGATAGGGCCAATGCCGCCTGTTCAAGCGCGGCCGCGGAATTGCCAGAGCCAAGCCACACGAACGCGAGATTGTGATGAAAGTCCCTGGGAGCCGGGCAGCGAGCTGCACCGTCCGTAAGCACGGTTACAGCCCCGTCCGTGTCGCCGGTCCGGTAAAGCGCAACTCCAAGGGCGTTGAGCAGGTCCCAATCGCTTGGGTCACTGCCCAAGCATGCGGCAATCTGCTTGACCGCCAATTCCCAGTTGCCTGCTCTCGCGCTTGCAAGAGCTGCCTGTTTGCGGCTCTCGGGATCCTGCGGAGTCGTGCTCACCATCACTACGCTGGATTCCGACGCCTTGCGGCGAACCGGCTGCGCGGCAAGGTCCCGCACTCGGTTTGCAATCACGTCTGCGCCTTTGGCCCAGGTCCAGTTTTGCGAGATATCCACCGAGGCGATTTTGCCCACGCGCTTTGCCTGGTCTGGGTTTGCAGCCACATGTTTCATCGTCTCGATGAGCGCTTCGCGGTCCACTTCCGCCCAGTAGGGGAAGTCGACCGTCGGCATGTCGCCCACGCGCTTCTCGGCAAGGCGCACCGGTGTCGCTCGCACCAGAAACGCATTATCCGAGTTGGCGAAGTCCAAGGCGGCGCCGAACTGAGTCACAATCGCTGGCGTGCCGCACGCCATTGCCTCGGCTATCGGCAGCCCGAATCCCTCGCCTCGGTACGGGTGAGCGAGGCAGTCGCAGGCAGTGTAGAGACCCGCGACCTCGCTCTCCGTGAGGTCCTCGCGGAGGTGGATGATCTCGGGACCGCCCGGCTTCGCCTGCATCCCAGCGATGAGAGCATGTGCATCCTGGCCCTTATAGAACGACGTCGCTCCGAAGTCCTTGATGATGAGGGATACGTCGTCTGCCGACGTGAACGCCCGGGTGTACGCATCAAGCAGGATGTCGATGCCTTTGCGAGCTATGGTGCCTCCTACAAAGAGGAACTTGAAGCTCTTGGTGGTGTGGAGCTTGAACGGCTCGACGCCGGGATGAAACGACACTGGGTTGACACCTAGCGGAACGACGACAACCTTGTCTGCCGGAACTCCGCTCTCCACATAGCACTGGCGCACAAAGTCGGAGCAGGACCACACTTCGTCCACCTCACGCTCAATTGCCTGCACCCATGCCGTTGGAATCGATCCAAATTCCCAGGGCTGCATAAGCACGAATTTGTCGCACGCAGGCCGCACAAAGTCTGGGGGCCACTGATGTCGAACCGCAACATTCGCGAACGCGCCGTGCCCGACGCATGCGCCGCGCAGGGCGGCGAAGCGTTGATCGGACGCGACCGCGGACTCCTCGGGGCCGAACGGCACGAGCGAAAGGTCGAGCTTATCGCCGTTCAGCAGCTCCAGGCAGATCTCCCTATTCGAGAGCGCCAGACTGTGGTTTGCGAAGAGGGCTCCGTGGTAGCTGAGCGACGGGCGATGCGTGGAAATCCTAAGGGCCATGGGGGTCCTTCTCCTTCAGGCGGCGTTAGCCAGGGCGCACTGCGACAGCAGCTCGGCAGTAGGAGCAACAGCGGGTATGCCGGCACGCGCGGCAAGCTGCGGGTCTCTGGATGCATGCGAGATGATCAGTGCGTCAGCGCGATCCAACACACTCTGGAGTGCTTCTGGATTGTAGTGTCTGGGACTCAGCGTAATGTCGGCGACAGCTTCCGCCGCCATACCTTTGTTATCGGCCAAATACTGCTCAAGAGAGAGATAGAGGCTCTCCACCGATGGGTCCCTTACAGGATCGACATGGAGGTCGAGCGTGACCTCGTCCTGCGGACCGAAAGCGTCCACGTAGGCGCCGACGATCTGCTCGACGCACTCTTTGCTGCGCCAGTCCGGCACTGCGACGAACCTGAATGGGCCACTGCGTATTTGGGGCCGGCTGCTCTGCACCTCAAGCATGGCTTCTGACAGGGCTGGGCGCATCCAGGCATAGAACGGGCAGCCATCGACGGTCCGCGCAGTGTTCGCAAGGGACTCGGCGGCCTCGCCATGCTTGCCTATTGCGCTGAGAACTCGAGGAAGTTCCAGCCACACGGCAATATTGAACGGAGCTAGGTCGAGCGCAGCACGATATTCGGCAGCCGAGTCCTCCATGCGCCCACATGCTTGCAGCATTCGAGCGAGCAGGTGCCGGGCGCCTGGAGAGTGCGGAGAGGCGCCGCAAGCCATTCGCGCCCACTTCGCGGCGCTGATGAAGTTAGTCTGCGTTCCAGCGCACTCAGACAGAAGCTGGGCTGCGCGTGACAACAGGGCGGACTGTACGTGGCTCGTCCACATCTCCGAGCCGACTCTCTCCGTTGCCCATGCCCAGTCGAGGGCGACATCAAACTCTCGAAACGCCCGGGGAAAGTAGGGGCCTGTCACTTCTGCCGGCTCCTGCGTAGACTGAAGCGCCTCGGCAGCCAGCTCCAATTCAGTCATGGCAGCCTCTAGTTCACATGCCTCCAGCAGGAAGCTCGCCAGGTTAACCTGCTCGGCAGGACCCAATCGGTTGGCGCCGCCAGCCTGTCTACACAGAATCGCCGCATGTGCAAATGCCTGAACACGAGCGGGACCGTGCGGAGCCTTGGCAGCTAGCTCCCCTGCAGCAACCGCCAGAACTCGAAGACACCCTGCGGCAGGTGCGCCGTCGTGGTGGGATTCCTCAGCGAGCTTCATGGCCACTCCTGCGTTTCGTCGGTCAGGCAGGAGCAGGCGATGACAGGCATGTGCCAGCTTTCGGCCTGCTAACGGAAGCCTAGCGAGCGGCCGGTTCGGCGTTAGCCCAAGGTTGTGCTCGACGATCTGCAGCGTCTGCGCCAAATGGGCCTGGTAACTCTCGGACTGGACCCTGGCGAGCCCATTCGCCGCGATACGCGCCCTCTCATCCTCGTGAGCAAGGTAGTACGCCAGCAAGTCCTCAAGATCGTTTTCGTCATAGAGGACACACTCCTCGCCGGGGGTGAAGAGCGTCTCGATCTCCGGGTTGCCCCGCTCATAGAACATTAGTGCGCCGCATGCTGCCGCCTCGTATGCTCTCATGTTGAGCTCGCCGCGAATGCTGCGGTTGAAGACGATGCGCGCGCGGTTCATGAGGCGCACATAGTCGTCCCCGTAGACATTGGTGGTGATGCACACCCTGAACCGATCGGACATTCGGGCAACCCGAGCTATCCACCGCGAGCGTTCGTGCTGAACCTCGTGGTTGAAGCTTCCAACCATCACAATGTCTAGGTCGCGGTCTACGCCATCGAGAGTGCGATGAACTGCTGGGTCGAACGCCCAGAGCGGTGCATACTCAACGTTAGAGAACCCGGCGCTGCGGAGGTGGTCGCAGCCGTTGTTGTCTGCAATGAGCAGGTCGAACGCACCTGCGAGGTGGTGAACTGCCTGTCCGCCCAGATTCCAGTCGCCCACCGTGGCGACCGTGAGGCAGTCCGCATCCTCGATTCCGATGGGCGGAGGATTGTACTCAAGGCTCCAGTGAATGTACGCATCGGGATCCCACCCGGATGGCAGCCGCGCGCGAACGTCCTCCCAGGTGTGTAGGAGAGGGTCAAACTCCAGATGGCTTGGAGGCGCGCCAAGAACGAGCAGGTCGTCCGACCTTCCGCCGAACGGAGCTCGGTCGATGAGCTCCGGCAGAGGCAGGAAGTGGGCGATAATCGCTCTCATCCTGCGCTCGCTGACACTAACACGGTTTTAGGCGGCACGCTGCAGCTCTTGCGGACGGCGAAACTCGATACATGCCACACCTGTGGCGTTTGGAGCGCCGTTGGTCTGGTAGCCTGCGTCGCGCAGCTCGTAGGCGTGGCATTCGTGCCAACCGTTGTTGTAGCGGAAGAAGTGCATCTGTTCCACACCAAAGTTGGATGCGGCGCAGAGCTTGATGAGGCGGGCCATGTCGTACTGCTGGAACCAGCCGTGGTTCTCGTACTTGCCGAATGGAACGGTGAGCAGCAGCCTGCCTCCCGGCTTCGTGATGCGGCAGAGCTCGCGGATTGCGTCGCAGTCGCCGGTCGGCCCCGGGACGTCGAGCTGACCAGGAGCGTACCTCTGGTTGTCGAAGCCGACGTGCTCAATGGTAGAGACGCAGAAGATGAGGTCGAATTTGGCGTCTTCGAAGGGAGTGTTTCGCATGTCGCCCTGGACCGGGGCAAGAAGCGGACGCTGGAGTCCCGCGGCATCGGTCACAGTCAGGTGCTTTGGCGCGGCAATGTCGAGGCCGTGAAGGTCTGCGATGCCAAGATTCGCAAGCTGCTGCAGATACTCCATCTCGGCGTTCGCATAGCCCACGTCCAGGACCGTCACCGCGTCGCCCTTGCGGGCGAACACCCAGGGAACCTCTACGAATCTCTCGGTCGAGTTGAATCCGTTCAAAGTGCAGCTTCCTCCTATGCCGCGGCCTTCACCGGGTCAAAGATATCTACGATGGCGTCCGAGACTCGCCGATATGTGAAGTGCTCTTCCAGCCATAACCTGCCCGCCGCGCCCACGCGCAACGCTTGTGCGGGCTCTGCGAACGCAATTCGCATCAGCCGCCGAAGGTGAGCGCAGTTGGGTTCGGCCCACTTGTGCCCTTGAAACGTTGGCGTCTCGCGCCATGCCTGCTCGGGAACCTCCACCACATCGCAGTCGAGCAGGTAGCTGTTGTACGGAGTCATGAATGCGGTGTTGCCGCTCCAGTTGGTGCCGATGGTGGGCAGGCCCATCGCCATCGCCTCCATGTAGGGCCGGCCCCATCCCTCTCCGCGAGTAGGCAGGACGAAGCAGTCGGCTGCGGCATAGAGAGCAGGCATGCGGTGCGCAGGCACGACGGCGTCCTGAAAAATGATATCCGGGACATTCTCTGGGTCCTTCCCGAGAGTGATCACGAGGTAGTCCGACACTTGACCCACGATCTGCTGCATCGTATAGCCCACCGAGGAGTGCGTCTTGATGATGAGGGCCACGTCCTCTCCCTGCTCAAACTCCTCTACGAATGCCTTCACAAGCACGTCCCAGCCCTTGCGAAGGGTCCAGTCGAACACTGAAAGGAAGTTGAAACGGCGGGATCCTTCAATTCTGAGGGCGGGCGTAGCAAGGTCATACGCATCCACGTCTATCGCGCCGGGTACAACTCGGAGCTTCCGTGAGTCCACTCCCGCAAAGGTGAACGATTCCCTGTTGAACTCGCTGGGAACCCAGACTTCATCCATCCTGTTGCAGGCGTCCACCCAGTTTTCCGGCAGCCTGTCCGTCTCGAACATAGTTCGCCCGACGTTGAGGCATGCGTTCTCGCGGCGAGTAAAATGCGGCGCAAGGATATGCGACACATGCACCGTTCCGGCCGTGGGAGCGCGGGAGGTCATCTGCCTCAGCCTGTGCTCCACATCACGGTCGAGAACCGCATCCCGGTCGTTCCAGCGAATCTCGGAAGCGGCAATTCTCATACCGGCGTCCTCAAGGGCGAGCAGGAAGCTCCGCGCCTCTTCTGCGTATCCTGTCGGGTCGAACAGAGGTGCGCTCCACGAGTGTGTAGGAGGTTCGGTTTGCCGCGGCAGGACGGAGGCCACCGCGAACGCCTCCGGCACTCGAGCGGAGGCCGACACTGGGTTGGAAGTGAGTCGGTCGATGGCGGCCCGGTCGCCCAGCAGCCTGGCCGCCTGCAGCCGAAGGTCTCGAGCCCGAGTGCTGGACGGGTCCATTCGCATCGCGTCGTCCAGCTCGGCGACTGCTACGCCGGGAAGGCCGATGCTGATTAGGGTCTCGCCGTAGCAGCAGCAGGCGTCTACCGCATCCTCGACCCGGTTGAAGTCGTATTGGCAGTCCGGGTCGTCGCGCACCTCAACCTGCAGGCTGCCATCTGCCACGAGCTGGATGACAGAGACATTGCGAAGGGTCACCTCGAAGCGTCGCTGGATGTCGCGCTGCGAATAGAGGTAGGGAACGACTGCGCTGCGGAATGGAATGTCCCGAAATGGTTTTCGCTTGAAGGTGAGCGTGTTGTTGGAGTGCGAGATGGTCCAGCGGTGGCATGGATGGCCATAGAAGCACTCCCAGAGCGCGTTCGGCACTTCCAGGAAGACCCGCTTGCCCACGCGCTGCAGTTCGCTCACCGCGGCAGCCGGATCATCAACGTGCTCCAGCACCATTCGGCAGCAGACCACGTCGAACGACTTGTCTGCAAATGGCAGGTGGTGGACATCGCCGCAGACGAGGGGTTTCTCACGGGAGATAGCCTGACCCTGCCGATGAACACCCTCGAACACGTCGAAATCCACGCTCACGTCCGCCCGACGGAGCGGTCTCTGTCCGCCTCCCACATCGAGTACTCGATCGTCAGGCAGTATGCCGATGTCTTCCGCCAATCGATCGTCGTAGCCTACGAAGGCGTAGTAGACCTTGCCGGCCCAATTCTCTTGAATGTCCGCAACGTCCTCGGGCTCAGGCGGCAGGGTGACTACCTCCGGCGATCCGTGGTCGGCGCACACGGCGTTGGCCGTATAGGCAGCGTTGGACGGTTCCAGCAGCCGCGCACTCTCAAAGCTCCTTCGCGCGTCTGCCTTCCGCCCTCCCATCCACTGCACGCAGCCCAGCACGTTGTGATAGAGAGCGGTGTTGGGCGAAGACTCAACTGAGCGCTGTGCCTCGGCAAGAAGCGTACGCGAGAAGGCGGCGCCGAAACGAATGTCATTGATGACGCTGTCCGCACAGGCCTCCGCCAGGAGCTCGGGCTTGTCCGGCGAGTACGATGCGTCATCGGGTGCGATCTGCGAAGTGTCGAACGAGCCATTCCACTCAAACTGGACGTTAGAGACGTTGCGATAGTCCAGCAGCCACCGGCGTCGCAGGACCGTGTCCTTGCGCATCGCGTGTCTCACGAAGTGCCGAAATGGCGCCCGAACGAAGGGTCTGGGTCGAAAGGTGAGCATGCCGTCCACTTGTGAGATGAGCCACCGATGGTCCGGTGAAGGAGTTGCGATTACCGCCATCTCACTCGGAGCCTCGATGAGGCCCCGCAGGGACACTCGCTGCAGTTCACTGCACCAGAGGCTTGGGTTCGGTGATGCTTCAATGCCGCCGAGAGATATCGAGACATCGAATGCGCCGTCAGCAAACGCAAGCGTGTCATCAATGCGCTCGATCGCAGTGCATCCCGGCGGCAAGCTGTTCCACGGATACGTGCCAACGACAAGTACGCGGTCCTGTTTCCCAATACCCAGGGCGACAAAGAGCGCGTCGACACTCAGGGTTGGATACACGGCTCCATTGAAGTTGCTGCTGGTCAGCGTCACTTTGCAATGGTCGTAGTCAATAGAGATCGTCTCATCTGTGGATGCTCCGAATGGCGGCGAATTGACCATTCATTTTGTCCTCTTGGTTCAGCGGGGAAGGGGATCGCAGCACGGGCTGCATCTCGATTATCGGCGGGCTGAGGTCATATCTAGAGAGTCCGGCACGATACGCCGTCCCTGCCACGCAGGAAGATGGCTCCCGGCAGGTGAATCGTTGTGCTCCTAGAGCACGACGTTTGCAGAAAGGCAGTCAAATTGCGTTATCTACTTCTCTTCTCCCTTCTGGTGGGATATGCGCCGTTAGCTCTTGCTCAGCACGACCCTCTCTCTGGTGCGGACCGCTTTCCACAGTTTAGAAACCTCTCCGGCCTTGCCGGGGGCGGCTTTGGAGTCGACGAACAGGGTTTCCAGTCGCTCTCGGGTCCGACGGCCTACAGCACGCCTAACGCACACGTGCTTGGGCGGGGGCAGCTTAGGATTGGTGGAGCGAAGACCAGCTTGGGGTCGAGGCCCGAAATCTCAAACGGCAAGACGAATGGCACGTTCATGGACATGGTTGGGTTTACGTTTGGTCGCGTCAATCTAGCCTGGTCCGAGCTGATCCTGAGCGGCTACGCAGACAAGACGTACCAGCTACAGGCGTCTTACATTCCCGACTCCAATGCAAGATGGGTGGGCTCGATCGGCGTGCAGGACTGGGCCGGAAACGGTGGCTCTGCAGGCAATGGAATTCCCGGCGACAGCCGCACGTCCATGTCGATTTTTGGAGTGGCAACCT
>VFKD01000116.1 GCA_009885735.1 bacterium | reverse complement strand
TTCTCCGAGTCTCTGTGTCTCTAGCGGAGCGGGTGGTTCACTGTCCCCGCGAAGCGGGTGGTTCAAACTCCCCGCACCATCCACAAGTACGGCAGACTTAGTTGGCAGAAGGTCTGTAAGCCGGGTTCTGTATTTGTGTGATCATCTCTCTGGGACCGCGATTGCTCGAGGCCTCAAGCGACTCTACCCGGAGGGTCCGCGGGCAGCATCAACCCCTCCTGTTCGAATCTTGCTCCCGATGGGGTTTAGCAGGCCGGCATGTCTCCATGCCGCCGGTGCGCTCTTAACGCGCCATTTCACCGTTGCCGCGGCCAGGCCGCGGCTGTGTCTTTTCTGTGCCACTTTCCGTCGGGTCGCCCCGCCCGGACGTTATCCGGCATCGTGCCCTATGGAGCCCGGACTTTCCTCTCCAGCCCCCGAGGGGACCAGAGCGACCACCCGACCTTCTGCCGACGTGAGTGTAGCACGCGAGGCGTACGACTAGGTAACCTGGTACGACGGATGGCTCGGAACTTCATCCGTTCCACCCGCCGGATAGGAAACCGCTCTGGGTATGCCGAACGTCTGGATACGCTCTGCTCGGAGGTCGCCGTGATTGTCCCACACCGTTTGCGATTGCTTGTTGTCTCCGTCCTCCTTTCGGTTGCCGGGTGTGGCGGAAGCGGCGAGGCCCGAACGGGCTTTCATGCCGCGCTGGCGGCATCGGGCCTTACCGGACCTACGGCGATAGCGTTCGCTGCGGACGGCCGACTGTTCATCTGCGAAAAAGCCGGCGCTGTCAAGGTGCTGGTGGAAGGTCAGTCGCCGAAAGTGGCGCTGACTCTGAATGTCGCTACATCGCTTGAGCAGGGTGTCTCTGGTATTGCTCTCGATCCGGACTTTGCCACGAACCGTCGACTCTACGTGTATTACACAGCGAATGCGCTAAGCTTGAGCCCTCCGCCTTCCCCGAGCAACAGGGTATCGCGCTTTACGATGACAGGTGATGTCATCGATCCGGCCAGCGAAACTATCTTGCTACAGGACATTGCCTCGGTAAGCGGCACCCACAACGCAGGCTGCCTACGCTTTGGAGAAGATGGAAAGCTCTACATTGCAACAGGTGACGGCGGCGTTCCCGCCTCTGCTCAAGATCTTGGCAGCCTAAACGGCAAGATACTTCGCATAAACCGGGATGGGTCTGTCCCGGGCGACAATCCTTTTGTTGGGCAAGCCGCAAAGCGCGCCGAGGTCTATGCCTACGGCCTTCGAAATCCATTCCGGTTCACATTTCGGCCCGGAGACAACGCGCTCGTCATTGGAGATGTGGGACAGGACACGTGGGAAGAGGTGAACGTGGGAGGCGCCGGCGCAAACTTCGGTTGGCCGCTGCACGAAGGGCCGTCGAGCGACCCAGCATTCGTGTCCCCTACCTATGCCTACAACCACAACAGCCGCGGAGCCTCCATAACGGGCGGAGTCTTCCTCATCGGGTCCAACTATCCCGAGGAGTATCGGGGCCGTTACTTTTTCGCCGACTTTATGCAATACAAGCTAAATCATGTTGCAATTAGGCTCGACAACACAGTGTCTGCTGTTGAGGGGTTTGGTTCAGCGGAGGGCCTATCTAGTCTCGGCGGCAGCGTCGTAGACATTGAGCAAGGACCCAATGGCGATCTCTACCTGGTCGATTACTTGAGTGGAGTCGTGCATCGCATTAGCTTCACCGACCCGCCCTAGCAATCTCCTTGCCAGGATGGCGCCGATGCTTCCGGCAGCGACTATCTGTGGGCAGCCAGAAGCTCCATCTCCGCTTGCCCGTGGAGTTCGATTGCTTGTTGTACGACGCTTTCCACAGTCACGCTGTCCATGCAACGCATGTCGATCGGGCACACCTTCAGAAAGCAGGGTGAACAGGGCGCGGAGAATCTCAATATGCGGTGCTGCGTATTCCCGGGCATGCCAGGGCCGGTGAACTCCGGCGACGTGCTTCCGAAGATACCAATGACGGTCGTTCCGACAGCAGCAGCAATGTGCATTGGTCCTGTATCGTTTGTCACGGCCAAAGCGCACGCACGAAGCACCAGCACAAGTTCTTTCAGGCTGGTTTCTCCGGCAAGATTTGATGCGATGTGCCGGTTGCCGTTCAAGTTGAGCCCGTACGTTATGCGGGCGCAGATGTGGCGCTCCTTCAGTGATCCGAACAGCACCCATCTGCAGCCGAGCCTATCCGTCAACTCCCGGCCAGCCTTGATGAACCTCTCTTCCGGCCAGCGTTTGGCAGGGCCATACTCTGCTCCGGGACACATTGCGAAGAGCGGAGAGTCCGCGGAATGCGGAGCTAGGCCGAGCCGCTCAAGGCACGCTGAGACGTCGGTGTCGGCCGCAGCCATTCGCGGCGCCTGAAGAGATGTTGAATGAATACCTGCCGCCTCGTCCGAAGTGACCAGGCCGAGATACTTGTAGATGTGGTGACTCAGATGCGAGACACGAGCCTTGGGAAGCAAGGTCCCGGCTCTGTGGGCCTGATTGACGCGCATAACATCGCCAATAGTCCGCTTTTGCATCTGTTCGACTCCGACTGGCCGAGAAACCCGCCTGGACAGCAGCAGACTGCGATCTAGGCGTCCGTAGCCTACCCTGTGAGGTATCTCTGCCAGAGCCAGCTCTACCGCCGCACGAAGAGAATCCGGAAATGCAATGCCGACGCTGAATCGGTGGGGGCGTAGTTGCTGTGCAACCCTCCACGGAGCGTCGCCCGGTTGAACTGCAATGACTGTATCAACGCTTGTGCCGCGCCAAAAGTCCGCGAGCTTGGCAGGAACCACAATCGCGATGAAGGCTCGCGGAAACTCGTGCCGCAACCGCTCAATTGCTGGGAGGCTCATAACTGAAT
This sequence comes from bacterium, assembly GCA_009885735.1. Taxonomy (GTDB): domain Bacteria; phylum Armatimonadota; class Chthonomonadetes; order Chthonomonadales; family CAJBBX01; genus VFKD01. Next base: position 28,920 of record VFKD01000116.1, on the reverse strand, counting down.
CTCCCAGCTAGTTCGGCGCACGAACGACTATGCGGGGCGGAGCGTTACCGTACTCCGAACGTTCCTGCGTATCGCTGCGTAGGCGTGATTCAAGCATTCTATTCCTGACCTAAAGCGAAGCGGGACAACAGGCATGCGCCGCCTGGGTCGAAGCGGGTCATACTGCCGCGGCAGGCTTGCCGATAGATCTCTTCTCCAGGAGACTCTCATACACCTCCAATGTTGCAGACGCCATCGATGTTATGCTGTGCGAGGTCTCGACCCGCGCCCTCCCATTACGGCCAAGACACAGCCTCAGAACAGTGTCGCTAGCACAAGTGTAGAGCGCGTCGGCAAGGGACCGAACGTCACCCGCCGGCACCAGCAGCCCTGTTACACCCGGCTCAATAATCTCGTGAATCGCACCAACATCAGTGGCTATCACGGGCAGGCCGGCTGCCATCCCTTCTAGGACGACCAGCGGCATGAGCTCCAGATGAGATGGGACAACGAGTGCGTCCATTGCAGACAGAGCACTCGGAACATCAGAGCAGAAACCGGCCATGTGAACATCCGTCGTCAGGCCCAGTTTTTTCACGTGCGCCTCCAGCGCGGGCCTCAAAGGACCCTCTCCAAGCACAACTAATCGAATCGTTCGAGCCTCGGTGTTCGGCGGTCCGCCGTCGTCCTGTCGGTCGAGAGCAACTCGCAGCGCTTGGAGCAGAGTGCTGTGTCCCTTGCCCTCAACCAGCCTGCCGACACAGCCGACAACAAGGTCTTCGGCCCCGGCGCCCCAATGCCCTCGCAGCTCAGCTCGATGTGATCGAGTGCGAGCTGTGTCGAACTCATGCACGTCAATCCCTGAGCCTACTCGCTTCAGGCGAGAGGCATCGACTCCCTCACGAACCATGTGCTCATAGATTGCGCCGGCAAGACAAATCACGGTGTCTGACCGCTGATAGATTCTGCGCATCAAGTGTTTGACAGGGAGCAGCATGTGACGAGTCAGCACGAGCACGGGCCGCCGAAGCAGCCGAGATGCGAGAGCGCCGCACAGATAGTCCTTCGGAGTGTGGAGATGCACCACATCAGGACGCCACCGCCTTAGCTGTGCGGCAAGGCGGATGCTCGCCGAGAGGTCCAATTGGTTTGCAGTCGATACCAAGCGGCAAGCGAGGCCTGCCGCCTCCGCCCGAGCCCTCAGCGCGCCCCGAGGATGACAGCACACCACTACCTCGGCTCCTGCCTCGCGAAGGCCCTGGCTTAGAAGCAATACATGGTTCTCTGCTCCGCCCCATGCCTTCTGTAAGTTGACCTGCGCTACGCGCATGTAAACTGCCAGCCACGAGGCAGCATCTCACCTCGATGGCATTGCGGGCGCCGACTACCCATTGGCGGCTCCACAAATCTGATGCATGCGCTCACTGATCTCTGCCTGCGTCTTCACAGGATCTAGCTGAACCGCAATACTCGCTCGCGCTCGCTCACCGAGCGCCTTACTCTCCTCTCGGTGCGAATAGACCCTCCGCATGAGCGCGGCAGCGTGGTCGATGTGAGGCTCCGCCCACACGCCGCCCTTCTCGTAAATCACCGGCTGGCTTGCGGGGCCACAGCTCTCTTGGAGCTCGACGAGATCGTATTCAACGAGCAGGCTGTTGTCCGCATTCATAAACTCCAGATTCCCGGAATAGCCCGTTGAGATGACCGGCTTTCCCATTGCCATGGCCTGCGCCATGCCAAGTCCGAGACCCTCGGAGCGATGGAGTGAGACATAGCAGTCGGCCTGTGAAAACAGGGACGACATCTCGGTTCCGGTGAGATGGGATTCAATCCAAATGACTCTTAGCCCACGAAGCCCATCAATGGCTCTCCGAACCTGCTCGGCCCCCTTTGGGTCATGTTCAGAGTTGATCGACTTGAGGACCAGAACTACATCACTGGCAGGCTCAAACGCTCTTCGAAACGCTTCAATCACCGCGAGTGGGTTCTTCCGCTCCAGGGTGCTAAAGAAATCGAAACTGAAAAGGAATACGAAGACTTGATCGCTCAGGGCTAGAGAAGTGCGATCTGCTCGTACGGTTTCGATGGGATAGAAGGGATAGGTCATTTGCCTTACAGGAATGGGCGACACTGCCGCGATAGACTTGTGACAAAAGGCGGTTGGAACCCATATCTCGTCATAGTATTCAAAGTTGGAGTGCCATCGGACTGGAAACCGCTCAAGCTCCCAATACCAGATGGCGATGTTGTGCCTATTCTTGAAGAACCTCTTGCCGCGATCACGAAAGAATCTACGGGCGTAATCAAAAGAGAAGGTCATGAGGTTGACGCCGTACGGATTCCGATTCGATATTTGGCCGATACTCGTGTCCCTGTTGATGTGGTCCTTGCTGTCGATGTTTACTAGCGTAAAAGGAAGACCGCTTTCGGACACTGCACGGCAGTATGCTCGTGACGACTCACCGATGCCGTACTGGCCGCGAAAGAATCCGGCGACATTTACGCCCATCGGCTTAAGGCTTGCGGCACGAGTGGTCTCCTCTGGGGTGTCTCGACTGAAGATCAGCTTCAGTGCGCCAGTGGAGACCTTGTGGAGCTTGCGCCAAGCAAAGCACCATGGCTGGTTCGCGTGGTATCGTGCCGCTCCGTGTGTCTGGAGGCGGTCGGCCGCGACCTCAGGATGGCTAATAGCTCTGCACCTGCGTATGGCTTGCCTCACGGCCTCGTGGGCAAGATACTCCCTCTCAATCTTGTGGATTCGGATGTATGATTTCGTGAGGTAGTTGTCAAGCAGCGCCTGCCAATCATGAGCTTGGGAGAGAGTCTGCCGGTCCTTCTCGGTCTGTTGCAGTGCATGCCACCGATAGGCAGCAAGCGGCTGCTCAATATAGGCGAAACATCCCTGCTCGAGGAGGTGAAACCACATCTCTAGGTCGGCTGCATGAAAGTAGGACTCATCGAAACCACGTCCTGAGAGCGCCCTGCGAAACATGACCGCGCTCGGCCCGCCTACGAGGTTCTTCTGCTCGCGAAGACAGCGCCGAATGACGGATACTCCGGCGAGAAGCTTGGTTGATGAGAAGCGTGATGCGGGATTTCCCCGCGGTAATGAGTCCGGCCCAACTGGAAGGGTGGGACAGGCGACGAGAGCTGCGGAGGGACACTCTTGGAGCCGCGCAGCCATGATCGAGAGGGCGTCCGGCGTACAGAGGAAATCATCTGCGTGCAGCCACTTCACAAACTCACCCGTGGCTCGGTTCAAGCAGGCTCGGCGGTTTACGACCATTCCTAGGTTGGCATCGTTCCGAAATACTTGAATGCGGCCGTCCTGGGCTGCGTAGGTTCGAGCGATGTCAAAGGACTCATCTGTTGAGCAGTCGTCCACTACGATCAACTCGAAGTCTGACAAAGTCTGCCTAAGAACGGACTCGATAGCCTCAGGCAGGTAGTTTGCGTAGTTGAAGACGTCGAGACAGACGCTCACAACGGGAGGTGACATACGTCTTTGCCCTGTGCTAAAGTGTTGAGATATTTCCTACAAGTATCTGCTCAGACAGCATCGAAACAAGGGTGATTCTAATGCGTCCCATCAGCCTATACTCCGTTGAAGATTGGCGCCGGATGCGGCCACTTACGCACACACTCAAGAGTCTACGATATCGACTGATAGACCGGCTCTATATGCACCGCCCGCCGAGAGCAGGCGATCTGCTTGCTGTTACGAATACTATTCGCGGCACGAAACTGCTGACAACCATCGCATTCTCCGACCCACAAGCCATCGATTGGCAGGCACAGCTATTGTGGCGATTTCTTCCCGATGCCGTGCAACTCATCGCCGACAACTCGCCTGATGATGATTCGGCAGGCGAGATTCAGTCCGTCGCGGAGCGTCGTAGGCTGCTCTACGTTCGCCTGCCGGCAAACCCATGGCGCGAGCCGAGCAGGTCCCACGGGATTGCACTAAACTGGGTATGGCGCAACATACTTCTCCCAGGAAAGCCAGCAGCATTCGGCTTTCTGGACGATGACCTGTTCCCCACAGCGTCGGACGATCCCTTTGCGCACCTGTCCACTCAAGACTGCTACGGTGTAGTGAGGGAGGCAGGACCACGCTGGTTCCTTTGGGCCGGATTCTGCTTCTTCCGATTCGCAGGAGTGAGACACTTAAAGCTCGACTTCGGCCAGGACTGGTTCAATGGCCTAGATTCCGGCGGCGGGAACTGGCGTGTTCTCTATCGGGGGCTCAATCGTGGCGCTATGCGCGAGCAAGAGTCACGATTTGTTCCTTTCAGGCCGGACATTGAGGTGGCCGACGGGCCGTACCAATGGTGCGGACCGTGGCTTCACGAGGTCGGGCTGATGGGTCGCGCCGACCTTGCCAAGGAGAAGCGAGCCGCCACTGCCAAGCTAATAGAAGCACTCCTTGAAAATCGTGACGGGGCTGCATCGGCCCGCAACTAACCCATGCGGTGAACAACCATCGCCGATATACTCACCTCCTGAGAAACTGCGGGTCTGACCAATCCCACAGTCGCGAGGGCATAAAGTCCACATCGACGGGTTTAGCATTCCATTCGTATGCCCGGGCGTTGGTTGCCCCATGTAGATGAATCGCGATACTGATAAACAACAGGAGAGAGCCCACCACGTTTTCACGTCGTGTCCTCACTGGTGGCCCACCTGCATCGGCGTTAGCCTGCGACATCAACCTTGCCCGGAGCGCAAGCATTCCCAAGAGCGCAAACCACGGTACAAGTCCTGTCAACAGTCGGGGGCCATAGCTGTGCCCGCCCCACCAGTGGCCAAACCCAGAAACCATCACTATGTGAGCAGCGACGATGCACAAGGCAAGCGCAGCAAGGCCGCGCAGTTCCACATGCCGCCGATACCGGATCAAGAGATAGGCCACAAACAGCAGTGTCGGAACAAATACGAAGAGACCGCGGGATGGGCTGACGAGATTGCCTGCCAGTGCGGTCCAGAATGAGTCGAACGTGAGGCGGTTCGCGAGGTAATAGCTTGGCAGCGCTTGGCCGAAGTGTGCGAATGAGTAGCCGACGAAGGCTATTGCCCAAGCTCCGCCACACAACGCAAATCGTGAGAATGTTGCCCGGTGCGCGGCGAAGAGATAGACCGCAATGCATAGGATTGCAATGCTGTTGGTTGGTCGCACGATGTAGGCCCAGGCCAGCAGGCTCGCAAGCAGCATGGGCCGCAGAGGCCGGCGACCGGTTTCGTGCTGCACGAGGAAGTACACAGCCAGTCCCACCAGGACAATTCCCCACGTGTCTGACCACAGCGCTCGTGATGCCGTGCTCCACACCTGAGTGCCGAGCGCGCACCCAAATGATGTCAGGAGGCTCAATCGCACGGACAGAAGCAGAGAGCTCATTGAGAAGACGAGCCAGGAGAACGAAGCCATGAGCAGGGCCGCGAAGGTCCGCTGAAGCGCGTCCTCGGTTCGAGCCTGGTAAGCTCCATCCTGATCGACAACCGATACGCCGAGGACATTGGCGACAGCCACGAACGGAATAGAGAGCACAGAGCTTCCAATAGGAAAGTAGTAGTAGACGCGCCCGTTTACAAGCTCAAACTGATAGGCGCGCGCACCCCGTGGCACTCCAGGGGTTCCCACGACGACGTCAGCAATAGCATACGGACTAATGTCGAGGCGGCCGCCCTGCAGCAGGCTGTGGCTCACGAGCAGCGAGTATCTGGAATCGGAAACCTGGTTGACTTGAGAGAGGAGAAACACAGCCAGGGTGGTTATGAAGATTAAGGCCCCAGCCACAAATTGTCGCCTTGGGTTTCTTGCGGGGATGAGGTCCATGGGTTCTCGTCAATCGGGAGACGTCTCCATCAGCACCGGCGCCACGAAGCGCCGACTCAGGTCGTCGGCATGTGGTCCTTAGGCAGAATCCGGCATCGTGCCCTATGGAGCCCGGACTTTCCTCTCCAGCCCCCGAGGGGACCAGAGCGACCACCCGACCTTCTGCCGAGGTGAGTGTAGCACTAGAGGAGGCGCCTGGCAACTAGCAAGGGACAGAAGGGACCTTTAGGGACACAAGGGACCGGAGGAACTTCATAGCCCGGCGCCAGACTTCGCAGGTCACTTCGGTCTCTTTCGTCCCTCTGGTCTCTGGCGTCGCCTACTTCTCTCCCCGCTGTGCGGAAGCCGGGCAGTATACTGCCCGGCTTCTCTCGAATCAGTAGGGTGCGTCGTTGCAGCCTACCGCTGGTGCCTCGTGCTCTGGACGATCATCCTGCCGGAGTCGCCCCAGGTTGCAGTTCCGTCTGCCGCCCAGCTGATAAACTCAAGCGGCACGTAGATGGCGCCGTTGCGAATCTCCGCGCCGGTGTGCATCTCGCGCTGCTCCCCATCTACCGTGGCGACGAGGCTTCCCACCACAAGTTTGACCTTGTCATTGCGAGCATAGATAGTACGGGTACTCTGAACGTAGCGGTATTGGAACTCCGCACCCTTAGCGGCCAAGCCTAGAGGCACCATGACCTGTTCTTCCCGCATGTAGGGCATTAGAGTGCGGGTGAACTGAACCTCTCGGTCGTAGGCCTGGCTACCGGATTGATATTCGTCTCCTGCCAAGTAGGTTCGGTAGCCGTTTCTGGATCGATCTAGTTCACGTTGTTCGTCTGTGAGAGCGTCTGCTCGTCGGTCGATATTCTGCCAGTCGTTTGTGTCAGTCCGGCGAGGACGAGGGTCGAAGCCCTGTTCGCCATCTCCTCGACGGTCGGCATTGCTCTGCGAATCACTCCGCTCATCCGAATTGTAGGCAAACTGTGAATCGAGTCTCACTCCGAAGGTCGAACCCTGCTTAAGGTTCACATCCCCCGGCTTCTTGTTGCCGAGCTCATTAAACAGAAAGCCTGCGCCGGCACCCAGAATGGTGCTCAATAAGGCGTTCTGTTTGGTGAGCGTACCGAGCAGAAGGCCACCGCCTGCCCCAATTCCAACCCATTTCAGCTTGTCCTTGTTCTTGTCGGACGTGGCAACAAGTCTGCCGTCACTGCGCCGTACCGCCTTGCCGTCAAGCGAGTAGAGACTTGCGGAGATCGAGCGCGATTCGCCATTCGGCAAGATCAACCGGCGAAAGTCAAAGTCTAGTACACCCGGCTTGCCATCTCCGGACTGAAACGCCTCTCGTACAATTCCTTCGAGTCGCGTTCCCCGAGGCAATCCGGCGTCATCGCTTCCGTACTTCACCGTTGCGGTAAACTTGTCGCCTGACTGACTGGAATTGCTGCTCAACGGCATGTCCAGAACTACTGGAAGCACGGTGCCGGATGGTAGGACAACGCGGCTGTAACTCGGATTCCGGTTCTGACCGGCGGCTACCGCTGGTGAGAATCCAAGAATCGAAATCGCCACTGCCATGAGGGCAAAGGGTTGGAACGAACGCATATTCATCATCTTTGGCCGTGAGTGCTTCATAAGTGTTCCTCCGGAACGAAACCTTGTGGGTGCAGTGAATTGGATCCTCGGGGAGCCAATCAGAGTTGCGAATGGTCAGCTTGACGTTGCGACACAAGTGCATCAGTAAATCTTTCCCGGCTCCGTGTAGGCAATCTGAGTGAAGTTCACAGAGACCAAAATACTGTGATCCGCATCCAATACTGAGTAGGATCCACCCCTTGTTTCCTCTCCGCCCAGGTATGCAAGCCAGTCTGCCTGGAGTCTCTCATACTCGCTCGGAACCAGCTGGAATGTCTGCGGCTCTTGGGCGCCAGCGAAGCGTATTCGCACAGCAACGGTCCGTAGTGGATCCAGCATCGAGAGGTAATCTCCTGGTTCACCTAGAGGTGTTTGAGCAATCATTACGGTCCACCAGAACCTTTGTCATCAGGCTTGCCAGGATCTCCGGTTCTTCCCGGAGCGCCCTCTGCCCCGTCCGCCCCGTCCGCGCCGGACTGCCCTCTGGCGCCTGTCTCGCCGGCGGGACCAGGCGTAGGGACAACGATGGTCGTCGAAGGAGATGGCGCCGGAGCAGGCTGAGTGACGACAATGTCACGGGTGGGAGCCTGCACTATCGGCCGTGACGGCCCGTACCACAAGAAGTATCCCATCGCCAAGGCAACTACAAGTACAGTCATTACAAGGGCAATGGGCGCCCAGTTGGAGTCTTCGTTATCCCGTACGTAGAACGGCATTTGTAACCAACCTTCTGAAGCGAAGCTTCATGTCTGCACGAGTTGAAATCTGCAGCAAGTGGCGATGTCGACGATTCGGTGACTTTGCTCGAGTCAACAACTGGCTCTTGCACCATGCATATGCGCTGAGTTTGTGCTGCGTCTTCAAAGTCGCAATAACAAATACACGCCTCTATCTACAATAAGGTCGCGTATTGAGCCTGCAAGGTTCCCTTCCAGCATCTCTCTTGTGCTACGCCATGGGCGATTGCGAGTCGAAACTAATACTTGACGGGCACCATGATCCGGTCAATGTCTAGCCTGACCGTAAGGGCCAGTTGCACACCTGCTTCCACGGAAAGAAGAACGGCTGGCAGTTCTACCCATCGAGTGTTAGCGGTATCTTCTGCGAGATTAGACAGTGTGGCCGCAAGTTCACTACAGGCCAGAGGCTGAGACTCGGCTAGGATCACAAGCAAAGCGCAGGTTGAAGGTTGGGTCCTGCGTGAATCGAGGTTCCTGCAGATCGCCTTGCGTGCGTGCGATCGAATTGAGGATGGATCGCAAGTCGACAGCCTGCCGTGTGGCGCAAGCGCTCGTGCGAATCCCTTCGTCACCGTCCCGAACCTGGAACCGGCACGCTACATCCGACGTCCTTGTTAAGCCCCGGCCAGGTTCCACGGCTCACACGTATGCACAGTTGACCCGGACCTGCGAGCCTGCCCTGCGGCTGGGCTATCGCCAAAGCACGAATATCGCATCAACAGAATCGCCCATCACAGGGGTGCGCCTGCGTGGAACCCTAGTCGAATACCGGCAATAGTCGTTGATCCGATTAGTATCACCGGTTTCACCGGGCCAGCCCGATCGGTAAGGAGTTTGCTATGTCGTCCCTGCGCCCAGCAGCCGTCCAATCAGTCGCATTCGTGGGTAACTACCCGCCCCGTCAATGCGGTCTCGCCACGTTTACTCACGATGTGTGCAGCGCGGTCGCTGAGCGATACCCGAGCACGAGTTGCTGGGTGTGTGCCGTCACCGATGCTAACCAGTCCTATGAGTATCCGCTGCCTGTTCGTTTCGAGCTTGCCGAGCAGGAGCAAGCCTCTTATCTTCGCGCAGCGGAGTTTCTGAACCTGAGCAACGTGGATGTGGTCTGCATCCAGCACGAGTACGGCATCTACGGTGGCGAGGCCGGCGCCTATATCCTCGACCTGGCCCGGGCAGTACAGGCGCCCATCGTCACCACGCTCCATACTATTCTGGATCAGCCGACATGCGTGCAAGACCGGATCCTTCGCGAGTTGACGGCACTCTCTGACCGCGTCGTCGTGATGTCGGAACACGCGAGTGCACTGCTTCAGTCCACTTACGGCGTCCCAATCGGAAAGATCGACCTGATTCCACACGGCATTCCCGACATGCCCTTTGTCGATTCGAGCTTCTACAAGGACCAGCTCGGCGTGGAAGGGAGGTTCGTGCTACTAACGTTCGGCCTGCTATCGTCGAACAAGGGTATCGAACACGTTATTGAGGCGCTGCCTGACATACTCTGCGAGTTTCCGAATGTGGTTTATCTCGTGCTGGGCGTCACCCATCCGAATGTCCTTCGGACCGAGGGCGAGGCTTATCGCAATCGCCTTAAGGCCCGAGTTGAGGAGCTCGGGCTGCAGGATGCCGTGCAGTTTCACGACCGATTCGTGGAGATTGAGGAGCTCAAGGAGTTCATTGCCGCAGCAGACATGTATGTCACGCCGTACCTCAACCCTTCGCAGATCACCTCCGGAACGCTGGCATACGCCTTCGGCTGCGGGAAGGCGGTGGTATCCACGCCCTACCTTCACGCAGTCGAGCTTCTGGCGGGAGACAACGGCGTGCTTGTGCCCTTCGCGGATCCGAAATCCATCGCCCAAGCGGTTCTTGGCCTCCTGCGCGACGACTGCAGGCGACATGCGATGCGCAAGAGAGCCTATCTGCTCGGCAGAGAGATGATATGGAGCGAGGCTGCTGCACACTATGTGGCTTCTTTCGAACACGCGCGGCGTGGCACGTCCGCCAGTGTCGCTCCAGCCGCCGCCAAGCGGCCTGGAAACGAGTGTGGGCGTCCACTGCCCCGGCTGCGCCTCGATCACCTTCGTCGAATGACCGACTCGACTGGGCTCGTTCAGCATGCGCGATTCGCGCTCCCCCACTATCCGGAGGGCTACTGCACAGACGATAACGCTCGTGCCCTCGCGCTTGCGGTCACTCTCGACGCAATCTTCCTCGAGTCCGGTGACGTTGCAGCCGAAGGTGTAAGTGCGCGAGACCTAATCAACACCTATGCCTCGTTCTTGAACGCCGCGTTCAATCCCGAGACCCGGCAGTTTCGCAACTTCATGAGTTACGATAGGCAGTGGCTCGACAAGCGTGGGTCGGACGATTGCCAGGGGCGCAGCATGATGGCGCTGGGAACCTGCATCGCGCAGAGTTCAAGCCCGGATCTGCGCCAATGGGCTGCCGGCCTGTTTCAAGATGCGTTGTCCACGATTCTTGACGCAACCTCTCCTCGGGCTTGGGCAAGCGCGCTGCTTGGGATAGACGCCTACCTGGTGGAGCTCTCCGGCGACCGAGCCGTGCAACACGTGGCGGGGCAACTAGAGGAGCGGCTCATGGCTCAGTTCCATGCCGCCAAATCGAGTGGCTGGCCGTGGTTCGAGGACACGCTCGCCTACGAGAATGCTATCCTTCCGCACGCACTCATCGTGCGAGGCATAAAGGATGCGGACATGCTTAGCGTCGGCCTTCAGTCGCTCCAGTGGCTGATATTGCAGCAGACTTCTTCGGAAGGGAACTTCCAGCCCATTGGATCGTCTGGGTTCTACCCACGCGGAGGTGAACGCGCACAGTTCGACCAGCAGCCTATCGAGGCGGCCGGCATGGTTTCGGCGTGCCTAGCTGCATTTCAAGTAACGCAGGATCCCTATTGGTCGGAGCAAGCTCGCATCGCATTCGCGTGGTTTCTTGGCCACAACGACATCGGAATCGCGCCGTATGACGCCTTCACGGGCGGGTGTCGCGACGGCATCACCGTGGATCGAGCCAACCGGAACCAAGGAGCAGAATCGACCTTGGCCTACTTGAGCGCGCGTGCGCAGATGGAGGTGCTTGAAAGTCTCCAGATTCCGTCCGGGAGGTTGAGATTCAGCTCCGATGGCCTTCACCTGCCCGCTCATGGAATTGGAGATTCCGTTGCGTTCGCCGTCGTCAAGAACGGCAAAGCGCCTGCCCGCCCCATGCCCATAGCCTCATGAGGCTTGATAGAACCGGAATCCTAATCAGGCCGGACTGCTCCCGAGTGCTGCTGCGTGCGTTCGATCCGCAGCCCAAGGACCGCGTGCTGCGAATTCTCAAGCGCATCATGTCTATAGATGAGGATGATGTCGACCTCCAACTCGAGGTTACTCTCCGCGAATTCGACGGAAGTCACCACAATCTCCGTGGGTTTCTGCTGGCGAGATATGCCCATGTCAGGCGGCTCCTCCGAGAGTACGAGGTGGGCCTATCCGAGAATCGAAAGCTGCTCATCGGAGCCTACTTCACGTCCGAATATGCGCTGGAGTGCGCCGCCCTCTTCAATCCTTCATTGGTGTGGCACCCGGATCAGTCGGGGCTCGAAGTCGGCACGCGGCGGTTCATTATGAGCCTGCGGGCAACCGGCGAGGGACACATCTCCTCAATCTGCTTTCGAACCGGCACCATCACCGCCGCCAACGAAATTCGGATGGAGGCGCCAGGCCGATGCGTAGCGGTTGGAGAGGTTGTGCCGGACCCTATATACGATAGGCACCTCTTCGTGCGCAAGCTGCGAGAAATTGGCATCTCGAGTGTCTTTGTAGATGAGGTGTTTGGCGATGTCGGCGAAAAGTTCACAATGCCGGACCTGGAGGAGAGGCTGGCAACAGTCTCACGGCAATACCGATCCGTCGTTGCCCGAACGAGAGCATTCTCCCGAGCTCGCGACCACATCATGTCGCTGGCTTACTCCAATTACGAAGTGACGTTCTCGGCGGATCTGCCCGTCTCGGAGCGAGTCCTCTTTCCCACAGCACCCGCGGAGCGCAACGGCATAGAGGATGCGCGTTTCGTGCGGTTCACGGACGATAGTTCCGTGCGATACTACGCAACCTACACCGCCTACAACGGCTTGACGACCGTTCCCCAGCTGATTGAGACCGAGGACTTTCTCCGCTTCAAGATAAGCACCCTCAACGGTTCCGAGGTTCGCAACAAGGGAATGGCCCTGTTCCCGCGCAAAGTCAACGGACAATTCGCCATGCTCTCTCGGCAGGATAATGAGAACATCTACGTGATGCTCTCGGACCACGCCCATTTCTGGACGAGCAAGGAGAAGATCCTCGCTCCGCGAGACCCTTGGAACTTCATTCAGTTGGGCAATTGCGGCTCGCCAATCGAGACGGAAAGGGGGTGGCTCGTCATAAGCCATGGCGTTGGCCCGATGCGCACGTACTCAATTTCAGCGTTCCTGCTGGACCTCGACGACCCGCGAGTGGTTACTGCACGGCTGCACGAGCCGCTCTTGGTGGCCGAAGGCGAGGAGCGCGTGGGGTATGTGCCCAACGTGGTCTATAGCTGCGGCTCCCTCGTAAATAATGGAAGTTTAATCCTCCCCTATGCAGTCTCCGACCATGCGACCACCATCGCGGTGGTGAACCTCGATGAGCTGCTGGACAGCATGTGGTAGGACAGTGCCAATAGGACCTATAAGACCTACGAGACCTACGAGACCTACGAGACCTACGAGACCTACGAGACCTATAGGACCTATGCTACCGCTCGATGGACGTAATGGTGAACTCATACCAGCCTGGTTCTAATAGGGCCTCCAGCAGCTCTTGATGGATATTCGCTCGCTTGATTCCCCGGCCTTCGCCTAGCGCCGCTCCGCTCTCTAGAACCCGTTTGCCGCCCGTGGGGAGATACAGAGCTGCGACGCTGTTTGGCGGAACGGTTACCGAGATATCCGTTCGGTCCGCCCCAATTCGCCACGACATCCGCACTGTGCCACTTGGCGTGTCGTAGGTCGAGGACGCGCTTGCCAATAGTGGATCAAGCGACAGCGACGGGAAGAGCCATAGCCGATTAAAGCCCGCCCCACCTGGCTGCTGCTTGATGCCCGCCAGCCCCTCGATGAACCACCGGCCTATGTACAAGTACGAGCTGTGCAGGGCGGAGCCCGAGCCGTCCCACGCCTCGGGAATCGTGGTGTGCCCCTTCAGAACGAGGTCTCCCCAGCCGGGGTAGTCCTCCTTCGTCGCCATTGAATAGAGCAGACTCGGGCCAGCGCCTTCTGTCAGCAGCATCGTAAGCAATGCGCCGCCCGTAATGCCTGAATAGATGTGCCCCTTGCGCTGGACTATCGTCTCATCCTCGAGCCGCTTCCACACAGCCTGGCGAGCTTGCTGTGGCGGTACCTCCGCCAGGAGCGCTGCAGCGATGTACTGCTGCCCGCCCGTAGCATAGTCGTTGGTCGATGGATTGAAGTACTTCGCGTGGACAGCCGCGCTCACCTCATCCGCTCGTTTTCGATATGCAGCCCCTTCCTTGGCGCCGATGACGTCCGCCACCTTCGCGGCGGTGCGCAGGGCATAGACCCAGTAGCAGTTGTTGAAGCAGACCGTCTCGGGCAAATGGCCGTTCGGCGAGTCCACTCCCGGCCAGAGCCAGTCGCCCAGGAAGTCCCACTGCCCGCCCCACTTCTCAAGCAGATTCCCCTTGGCCTTCGTCTCGAGGAACGCGAGCCAGCGGCGCATGGTCGGGTATCCCTCGCGCAGAATTCGCGTGTCGCCGTACCGCCGATAGACCTCCCAGGGCAGGTGGATGCTGAACCCGCTCCACGAGGGACCACCACCACCCCAATAGGTCGGCGCGGTATACGGCAGGTTGCCGTCCTGGGTCTGAACATCCCGCCAGTCCTGCGCCCACTTCGAGTAGAAAGCGCCCATGTGGTAGTTTGCGAGCGCCGTCTGGGTGGTGGCATGCCCATCGCCGCCGTAGCCCATGCGCTCGCGCTGAGGGCAGTCGACCACGAAGCCGCCCAGGCTCAGGTTCTCGAATGTCCAGAGGGTCGTGTCGTAGATGCGGTTGAGCAGGGGATTCGAACTCTCGAACAATGCCGCTCGACGATAGTCGTTGCGAATAAGCCACCCGCGAATCTGGTCAGTCCGAGGCGTCGAAGCTAGGCCCCGAATGGTGACCCAGCGGCCCACCATGTAGTTGAACCGATTGCGAAACACGCCTTGCCCACTCGGCCCGACGATGTAGGCGCCGCGCAGGTTATGTGTCATTGCCACGCCGGGGCGCTCCGAGAACTGCAGCTCGACCCTATCGCCTTCGCGGCCCGTCACTGGCAGTTCGACCCAGCCGGCAAAGTTCCGCCCCATATCCACGAGCAGATCGCCATTCGGCTGCCGAACCACAGACTTGGCCTGCAGCATGTGGACCGGGCGGTTCGGTTCGAGCGCCTCGGAAGAGATCACAAGCTTTGGCTGGTAGACCTGTGCGGGCGCCCAGCCCGTCTCGTCAAGGCCCGCGACCGACCAGTTCGCCGAATCCTTGCGCGCGTCATACTCCTCGCCGCCATAGTTCATGAAGTTCCATGCGCCCAAAAGTCGGTTCGGGCTGGCGTGAGACTTCCACGAGGCATCGGTGGCTATCGTAACAATATTGCCACCGGTATATAGCATGTCGACCTGCCCCAGGACCATTGGCGAAGCGGGCCGGTCCGCGAGAACCTCCCGCTCGCTCGACAGGTAGTGCGGAAAGATGGACCACGAGACTCCCAGCCACACGGCAACGACATTCTTGCCGGGCTTGAGTAGGTGGCCAATCTCGTAGGTCGAGTAGCGCGCCCGCTTCGTGTGGTCGGATACGTTCGGAGCAAGAACAGCATCGCCCACCTTCACCCCATTCACGAAGAGGTCGTGGTAGCCCACCGAGGCGATGTAGGCGACTGCCCGCTGCGGAACGGAAGGCAGGTCGAATTCGCGCCGCAGCCACGGGTCCGGAAGCGTATTCTCGCCTGTGTTCTTGGCTTTCGCGGCATCCAGTTCCACAGCCGGCGCCGCGCCGATCCACTTCGCTTGCCAGTCCTGCGGGCGCAGGAGGCCCATGGTCCAGCGCGCGGGAGCGCTCCAGGACGATTTGCGGCCGCGATTGTCGGAGACCCGCACGCTCCACCAGCACTCCATGCCGGAGGCAAGCGGCTTTCCGCCGTACTCAAGCTGTGAAGTCTTGGCGGAGCGCACTTCGCCGGAGTCCCACAGGTCGCCCTTTCCCTTCGGCAAGAGCGCCTTGGATCGTGCGACCAGCACTCGGTAGCCGGCCTGGTGCAGTCCCCTCTCGTCGGCGTCCGCCGCCTCAATGCGCCAGCTCAGCCTGGGCTTGAGCGTGTCGAGCCCGAGCGGATTCTCGAGGTATTCGCAGCGTGTGTCGGTAACGGTTACGGGCATTGAAGGCCGAAACAGCAGCGGCGCAAAGGCATGGAGGTGCTTGCGCCAGGCCTGCCACTCGTGCGCTCCTTCATTCACGTACCACGTGTGGCGTACACCGGCGAGCTCCAGGGACTTGTGCAGCTTCTCGCTCAGATTGAAGAGACCGTCGCCCGTTCCGCAGCCTATCCAGAGCAGGCGAAGCTTGCGATTCGCTGCACGGGCATCCGCCAGCGGCCCTTTCGAGATGTCAGAGCCTCGAACCGCGGCGCTTAGCAGGCCAATCCACTTGAACTTGTCCAGGTTCGCAAGGCCAACATCATACGCCTGGCCGCCGCCCATGGAGAGGCCCGCAAGTGCTCTGTTGTGTGCGTTCGGCTTCGTGCGAAACTCGCTGTCGACGTGCGGAATGAGGTCCTCGATCAGCACGCGGCCAAAGGGCGCCGAGCCGGCCATCATGGTTGTATCGACCGGATCGGCGTAGCCGTTGTCCATGACGACCAACATGGGCACGCACTCGTGCTCCGCGAGAAGGTTGTCCATGATCCACTGCGCTCGGCCCTGCGTTGTCCAGCCGCGCTCGCTCTCGCCCGCGCCGTGCTGGAGGTAGAGCACCGGATATCTCGTAACTCCGCTGTCGTACCCCGGAGGCGTGTAGACGAACGCCCTGCGGTGTTTCCCAGTCACCTTGGAGAGGTAAGAAATCGCTCGAACCTGCCCATGCGACACGTCGCGCTCGGAGTAGAACGACAGCGCAGGATCTGGAACCTCCAAGCCGCTGGTCTGCTGTCCCCATCCGAAGAAGGTCTCGCTCGAGGGATCTGTGCAGCGGTTGCCGTCGATAAGCAGTTCGTAGTAGTGGAATCCTGGGAGTACAGGAGGCGTGGTGACCCACCAAGCGCCGTCCGGCCCTTTCGTGGCGCGGTACGGCTGAGGACCGAGGCCGCTGTCGCTGCTCTTTGGAGCAACGAGAACCTCTTTGGCTCCTGGCGCTGCCACCCGAAACGTTACTCGCAGGTCCGGGTGAATTCGCGGGTAGGCCTTGCCTCGCACGTTCGAGGGCGCGGGCACACCAGCATCTCTCGCACTGCTGCCCGTGGATTGGGCAGCAGCGCCGAGAGCGAACAGTGCCAGAAGTCCAACCGCAAGTGGCAGGAGGCGGCGATCCATTGGATTGCGTTCCTTATGGTGCATAGTTTTGGCGTCGCACCGAGAGTCGCATTGGGGCAGACGCCATGCTGTCAGAGACCGGGAGTCGATAGCACTCGGTCGATATAGGTGTCGAAGTCGCCAAGGTGCAGGCGCCACTTCCCGTCCTCGACGCGCACCTCGATGGTCCGAACAAGGTCGTTTTTGGGCGTCACTCGCACAAGGCTGGGACTTACCACAGCGTAGTCCGCACCGTCCAAAGTTTTGAAATTGCGCGGGCGAATCAGATCTTCTGTCAAGCCGGACTTCAGGCGCTTGCCCACACGCTTGACGAGCGTGTGCATGTCCGCCAAGAATGCCCGGCCATTCTGGGCCGCCTCCGGAGTAAGACGCGATGGCTCCTTGCCGCTTTCTATGATGAAGTTGTACTTTCGCAGAAGCACCTCGAACGCATCTTTGTCGCTGGAGGCCGCTGGGCTCGACCCCATCATCCCGCATGCGCCACCCATAGGGATGACGAGCGCGAATCCCACCATCGCGGCGGAATCGTTCGAGAGTATCTCGGAGATGGCGGAAAGCGCCGGCGCCTTCAGCATCTCTGCTACGAGCTTCTTGGCCTCGGCAATCTCAGCCCCTGGGGGCGTTGGCGCCGGCTCGAGCGGGCGGGATGCGCGAGACGCCTGCGCATCGGCAGGCGGTTTCGAGTTGCCGGCATCTCTACTGCAGCCTGCGAGCGACCCTAAGCTGGAGAGGACGACGAGGAGGACAGGCAATAGTCGCATTAGAATCTTCTCTTTGAGTCAGCTAGAAATGTGCGGACGGCTTCCCAGAGATTCGCGCTGGACGTCTTCGCCTCCTGCCGGTAAACTGAACGGGTCGGGAGGAACACGGTTTGCCGCTCTGCGAGCTTCACTATTTCAGCAAGTCCCTGCAGGTCCACACGCAGGCAGATGTTCTGTTGCCCGACGAGGCTGCGGGAGGTGGACCACCCCCGGTGCTGTACCTTCTGCACGGCCTCTCCGATGACCACACGCGGTGGCGCAGGCAGACGAACCTGGAGCGACACCTGGAGGGGGTTCCTCTCGCCGTGGTGATGCCGAACGGCGGGCGAGGGTTCTACACCGACGCAGCGGATGGATTCGCCTTCGAGCAGGCGATAGTCGCGGACCTCATTCCTCTCGTCGAGCGCACGTTTCGAGTATCCACCCTCCGTGCGGTGGCAGGGCTCTCCATGGGCGGATATGGCGCGCTGAGCCTGGCCCTCAAGCACCCCAGTCTCTTCGCCGCGTGCGTGAGCCACTCCGGCTCGACCTGGATTGGGCATCAGGACTGGAAAGCCGGCGACCCTCGGACTCCCGAGTTTGCCCGTATCTTCGGGGAGCTTCCGGTGGGTGGTCCTGGCGATCTCTTTGCACTTGCCTCTGCGGCGGACCCCGCTGCGCTCCCTGCCATTCGCATCGACTGCGGCACGGAGGACCTGCTGCTTGCGTCGAACCGCGAGTTCCACGCGCATCTCGATGGCCTTGGGATTCAGCACACCTACCTAGAGTTCCCGGGCGCGCACAACTGGGTGTACTGGGATGCTCACATTCGCGAGACTATTGAGTTCTGCTTGGCGGCGTTTAGCGAGCGGGCGGTGCCAAGGGGATAGGGGACTTATCCGCTTCGAAGTCGTCCCAACCAGGTCCAAACGACTGATGCGCTAGGTAGACAAGCTGTGCGAACTGGGCGCGCGTGATGGAATCGTCCGGCCTCAGCAGCAGACCCGCAGGATTCCGCGCAGCGTCAAAGCCGTCCCAGAGGCGGCTGTCGATGCCCATAGCATAGAGTGCCTCTGCTGCTCGTCCCACAGGGGAATCCGGCTTCACGTCAAGATAGTGCGATGCATCGTTGGAAACCTTCGCCCCGACAAACCCAGCGAGGTGCAGAACGATTTCAGACCGCGTCAGCACTCTGGTTGCACTCGAGGTTAAACTGGCGGGCTCAATGCGCACTGTGCCGTTGCTCCCCGTGACCTCGGACGCTTGCCGACGAGCCACCAACAGCGACATCAGCCGTTGCGCCTCTCCGTGCGTGACTGGTTCATTCGGCAGGAACAGCGCGGAGCGCAGCATTGCAGCCGGTGTCCGCTCTGCGGGAACGGGGCAGGGATAGAACCCGCGTGCCGCCAGCCACTGAATTGGAGCGAATTTGGGCGTGTCCTGGTTCACGTCCGAAAAGAGGTAGAGGTAACTAGGGCTCTGCTCCAGACTGCCGTCCAGCCGAGTGCGCACGCGCGAAATCTCCTCTTGAATCTGGCGCACGGGCACCTCCGACGGCTTCAAACCGAAACGCAGGCAGATGCTCGCGGCCACTCCCGCCGCAGTTCCAAGGTGCATCCGTACGGGTTCCATCCGGTAGGTGCCGTAAGCGACATGTGTCGCAGCCACGGCGGTGGGCGCAAAGAGATTGGTTACCTTGTCTGGAACCATGATGCGGTAGGGCACCTGGTGCCACGGAGTGTACTGCGGCAGGTAGAACTCTCCCTCGCCCATATCTCCAGAGGCAGAATCATGTTTTGGTTGGGTGGCATGCGAGTCCATGGCGTAGTCGCCAATGCCGATGGCATCGGATCGGGCAATGTCGCGAGCGAACCGAATGTCCGCTTCGTCCATCATATGCGCCGTCTTCAGCCTTCGCGCCTCGCGAATGTAGAGGAGCGACGGGCGGCCGCCGGACTCCGGGTAGTCGTCCTGCGTCAGGCCGATGTGCGCCATCCCCTCCACGGTCTGAATGTAGTAGAGGTATCCGAGCGCATGGTTCCAGAATTTGTCCTCAATGACCCGGCGCTCGGAATACGATGCCGTTGGGTACTTGTAGTTGACTCCCTGCAGGTCGCTGCCCTCGGGATGCTGGTTGATCTCATACTTGTTGTTCGGGAGCTTGCCGCTGGTGACTGCCCAGCTCTGGCTCCACTTCGGCGCTTGGTCGTAGAGGGTCGGGTCATACCCCGGCGGCTTTGGGATCGTCTTGTTAGCGCCGGGTCCGAAGTCCTTGACCGTCATCAGGTAGCTGTACGCCTGCAGACGCTTATCGCCTCGTCCCGTGCTGCCCGGCAGGCGACTGTCGGACTTGCGATCGTAGTAGATTACGCCCGCATGCGGCTCGCGCGCGCTCCGAGCCTCTCGACCAATACGCATGGGCACGCCGGCCCAGAAGGCGACGTCCGCGCATTCGGTGGCGTCCACCACGAGGGCAGGCACGATGCGGATGCGCCGACCAGTGGCCACAACCTCAGCGCGGACTTCCAGGATACGGCCGGAAGAGGTTTTGACACCCGTGGGTCTCACTCCGCGATAGACCATGATGTTCGGCTCGGCGGAAACCAGCCCCTCAATGGCCTGCTGTGCGACGCGCGGCTCATAGCGCAGGCCGTTTCCCGAGCCGTAGATTGCGGCGACTTTGCGGCGAAACTCGTCGAAGAAGCCGCTCGCGTGCTCGGCTCGGCGGATGTCGCTGGCGCCAAGGCCGTTCGCCGCCATGCCGCCAATTCGATCTGTCTCCTCGATCAAGATAGTCTTGACTCCGCGTCTGGCGGCAGCAACCGCCGCGGACACTCCGGCGGAGTTTGCGCCCACCACGAGCAGCTCACATGCCACCGAATCGGGTGGCTGGGGCCCCTGTGCCGTGGCAGGCAAGCAGAGGAGGAGAAACGCGAGAGCACGTGCTGCTTGACGCACCGCTGCGCAGAGCGTAGAATCGCGTCGGAAAGAGTGGACTGGGAGAGAGTACGGACCAATGAGCGCGAATGTAGACGTTCGGATAGTCGTGACAAGTCCTCGGGATGCATTTCTGCGAGGAGATGCCGCACCCTTCGAGCACGACAGCCCGGAGGAACTGGCGTGGATAGTCTTGTTTCGTGAATTGGAGCAGCGCACAGAGTTCCTCCAGGGTTTGCGAGCCGCGGCAGCGGCGACTGCGCGAATTGAGGGCGACCACAATGAGTATATCGCACAGTGCCGCACGGAGTGCCTCGATCTTCGTGCTGGGGGCGACGCGGCTGGGTCGTTCGAAGCAGGAATCCGCTGGTGGGCTGCCGAGACAGGCAAGGGATACCACGCCTACAGCTTGAAGACTGCTGTAACACCCTACAGATCGTCCTGCTGCATCTCCCTCGACACGCTCGACGAAGATGAGATTCGCGCTGGACTCGCAAGCGCCCTGGAAGTCGTTGAGGCGGATAAGGAGCGGGTGCTGGAGATGTTTGGGCTGGCAGGGTTCGACGAATCCGGCGCTGCACAGTAGAGCAGGCTGTGCCTACAAACCGATACTGCTTGATGGGTGTGCGGCGGTTTTTCGGGTTATCGCTTGACTGTAGTTGCGCAAGGTGTTATCATTGGGTGTTACGAGGATGGGGCCGGGGCGAATCGCGGCTTCGCGCCTAGCGCGAGGGCGTCTTTAGAGCGCCTCCTTCCTCCCGTGCGCAGACATACTTTGCAGCTTCGCGGCATCGTCGCTCCGGCAGCGTAATCTCGGAGCAGGAGGAATCTTACATGTATAGTGTCTCATCCGCCCTATTCTCGGCCGGAGGCCGAGGCGTGCGCAAGAGCCCTCTGCTCGCAGCGTTGGCCGCCGTTGTGCTCGCCGTGCCGGCCTTCTCGCAGGGCGTTGGCGCACCTGCCGCCAAGCCGGCTGGCGATTCCAGCAAGCTGAAGCGCGATTTCTCCAAGATTAACCAGATTCCCGACATGCACTCGGTTTCGGCGGTCAAGAAGCATCTGGCCGAGCTGAAGGCTGACAACGCCAAGCAGCTTCGCGCGATGAAGAAAGACCCCAAGTCTCCGAAGCTGGGTTCAATCGCGTTTCGTCGGTTCGAGAAGACCCTTGAGAAACGTGTTGACTTCCTGGATGCCTACCTGGCCTACTTGAAGCAACGTGCGTTTCCAAACGACCGCGTGGATTGGTCCGCATATAGCAGGGGCATCGGACAGCGCGAGCGGATGCCAAAGCCAGTCAAGGCGGGAATCGGAGTGATGGCCAGCCCACCCCCAGCAAGCGATTCGTGGGAGTTCGTCGGCCCGCGCAACATGCTAAGCACTAAGAGCTTTGGTGGCGGTCCAGGCTATATCAGTGGCCGAGTGAATGCCGTCGCGTTTGGGAACAGCGATGGGACCAGCGCCACCGTTAACAAGATGTACCTTGGTTCGTCAAGCGGAGGCGTATGGAAGTCGACCGACGCAGGTACAACTTGGAAACCTGTGAGTGACTTTCTACCGACGCTCAATATCAGTGCATTGGCGGTTGATCCAACCGACGACGAAATCGTCTACGCAGGAACTGGCGACTTTCATGGCTTTGAAGGACACGCCGCCGGAGTGATGAAGTCCACTGATGGCGGGAACACCTGGATACAGCTAGGAAAGAACGATTTCGGTACCGTGCCGATAAGCAAAATCATCGTCGACCCGGATCGTCCCGAGTGGATCACTGTCACCACAGGTCGGGGATCAGCCCAGGGGTTCATCTGGCGCTCGGTTGATGGCGGCGCCACTTGGGCCCATGCGTTCGGTGTCGGTACCACCTGGTACGGCATGGCGGTTTCAGCGAACGTTGGCACGGAAGAGGTTCCAAACCGACACTATTACGCAGTTGGTCGACGCGCTATCGCTGTCTCCTTTAACAGCGGGCAGACATGGTCAAGCCGAGCGATTCCAACGACAATGAACCTAAGATCAACTTCAGACATCGCCGTTGCGCCGCTCTTTCCGGATTGGCTCTACGTGTTGGACACGGCTGAAGAGAAGATCTTTCTCAGTCCGGATGCCGGGTTTTCATGGTTTGACATAACCGGTAATTTCCCAGATGACGGTTGGGGACAAGCCTGGTATGACTATCACATCGCGTCTTCTTCTTCGTTTGTGGACGACATCATCTATGTGGGCCTCATAGACCTCGTGCAGTCGCCGAACACTGGTGGCTCTTGGAGGTCGATCGGCCTAGCCTACACGGGTGACGACCAGACACACGTAGATCAACACTCCTTTGCCATATCACCTGCAAACCCGAATGTGTCAATATTTGGCAACGACGGCGGGGTGTATGGACTCAACTTTACACCGAGCGTCGATGAGTGGTCGTTCTCTACGAGCATGAATAAGACGCTGGGCGTAACCCAGTTCTATCGGGCGGCCTACCATCCATCGGATCCCAACAAGATGCTAGGCGGCACACAAGACAACTCCACACCGGCGCTGATCAACGATGTTAACAACTGGAATAACGTTGCATTCGGTGATGGCGGCTTCTGCGAGATCAACCCAATAAAGCCGAACATCCAGTACGCCACTTCGCAGTTCCTCCGCATCTACCGAACGCAGGACGAGTGGCAGACGCTTGACGAGATCACACCGTTCGTATTTGATCCGGTTGGTTTTATCGCTCCAATCGCGTTGGACCCCGGCAAGCCTCACCTGCTCTATGCCGGCACCAACTATCTGTACAAGTGGAACGACAACCAGTTCACTTGGTTTGGTCCGCTCGGCAACAAGCAGCTCTCGGAGTTCGGCGTGGTCAACTACATCGCCGTTGCTCCTGGCGACAGCAACCGCATCTACACCGGATCGACCGAGGGCGAGATATTCATGACCACGGATTCGGGAGGCACCTGGAGACGCATCAATCGCGCTCCGTTCCCTGCCCGCACGGTGACGAGCATCGCCGTTCAGCCCGGCAACAAGAACAACATACTTGTCACCGTCGGTGGAACTGGAGCTGGTCATGTGTTTAGATGCACAAATACCACCGCAGTCCCGCCGGTTTGGCAGGATATCACAGGCAAGGACGCTGGAGCGCTTCCGGACGTGAGCACGAACTCCATCGCCATTGATATCAAGGATCCGGTCTCCACGTACTATGTTGGATCGGACCTGGGTGTGTTCTACACGAACAACGGCGGAACGTCCTGGGTGAATTTCACCGCCCCAATGGGCCTGCCGAACGTGCAAGTGAACGACGTGAAGACGATTCCAGGAACCGGCATGCTGAATGCAGCGACCTATGGCCGAGGCATTTGGCGCATCCGAGTCGCAAACCCGATAGCCTATGTGAAGTCGATTGTCTTGGTGCCAACTACGGTGAAGGGCGGAAAGGTTGTCACGGTAACCCTGTCCCTAAAGGTTCCGGCCCCTGCCGGCGGACAAATAGTCACGCTGAGTACCGACAAGCCTGGCGCAATGACGCTTCCGCCGTCGGTCACAATTGCCGGCGGACTGGCAACCAAGGTGTTTACGTTCTCGACCAAGGCGACAAGCACGAACGTCACGGCTCTCATCACTGCGACAACCGGCCCAGTATCTGCGAACGCGACCCTTAAGATCGTTCCGTAGTTCGCGCGGTCGCCCGGCGGCAACTCAAAACGGCCCACCCCAAGACACCGGGGTGGGCCGTTTCTTGGCTTGCGAATTTGCTATGCGAGCACGGCGCGAACCACCCTTCCGCCGTTGACCGTGGCACGTTCATCCCGGCCGTTGTGGCGAAAGGTTACCTTGAGGTGGTTCAGCCCCATCAAGTGCATGATGGTCGCGTGAATGTCGTGGACGTGAACCGGGTTCTCCTGCGCTCGCAGGCCGACCGAGTCGGTTGAACCGATGATCTTCCCACCCGCCGTGCCCCCGCCCGCCATCCAGATCGTAAAGCCCCATGGATTGTGGTCTCGCCCGTTCGTACCCTCGGTCATCGGCGTTCTCCCAAACTCGCCGCCCCAGATGACCAAGGTGTCCTTCAGCAGTCCGCGTGCCTTGAGATCCGTGAGCAATCCGGCAATGGGCCGGTCCGACAGAGGGCAGAGCTTGCCGTGGTTGCCCTCGATGTCCGCGTGTGCATCCCACTGGCTGCCGGTTCCGCAGTAGAGCTGAACAAATCGCACTCCCCGCTCAACGAGCCGCCGCGCGAGCAAGCAGTTGGTTCCGAACTTCCGCGTGAGGTCTCGGTCCATTCCATAGAGCTGCTTGGTCGCCTCGGACTCTCCGGCAAGGTCTACTGCCTCGGGCGCGGCGGACTGCATTCTGAAAGCAAGCTCATACGACGCGATGCGCGCCTCCAGAGTCTGGTCATCCTCGCGGCCGCGCTGGTGCTGGCGGTTAACCTCTCGCAGCAGCTCCAGCTTGGCGCGTTGACGCGCATCAGACACACCCTCCGGCGGCTTGAGATTCAGGATGGGACTGCCGTCCGCGCGAAACTGCGTACCCTGATACTGTGCCGGCAGGAAACCCGCGCTCCAGTTCTTGGTACCGCCTATAGGTTCACGCTCGTCCAGCAGCACCACATAGGCCGGCAGGTTCGAGTTCGCCGAGCCCAGGCCATACTGCACCCAGGAGCCCATTGATGGACGTCCCGCGAGAATCTCGCCGGTATTCATCTGGCAGACGGAGCCGACATGGTTCAGCCCGTCCGCCCAGCATGAGCGCAGCACGCAAAGGTCGTCCGCGTGCTCCGCCACGAGCGGGTACCAGTTCGACACCGGAATCCCGCTCTGCCCATACTGTTTGAACGTGCGTTTTGAGGGCAGGAGCGCGTTGCCCGCCACGCCCATCGCTGTGATAGGGCGCTTGAACGACGGCGGCAGCGGCTGGCCGGCCAGCCTGAGAAGTTCAGGCTTGGGGTCGAACGTGTCGATGTGGCTGGGGCCGCCCTCCATGAAGAGCCAGATAACCGATTTGGCGCGAGCGGCTGTTTGAGGTGTTGCTCCGGCGCTTTCGCCAAGCAGAGCCGCAAGGGCTACCGTGCCTAGGCCGGCGCCCGCTCCCAGGAGCAGGTCTCGTCGGGTCACCGTTGGCACATGGTCAGTGTTGTTCACTTTGCCAATTCCGTTCGCCGTGAGCGCGACATCTCCGCCCATCCTGAGCCTGCCACAGACGTTCCGTGGCAGAGTCGAAGGACCGCATCGAAGCGCAGTCGAAGGGTGCGATATTGTCCGTTTGACTGGGCGCGCCAATGCGGTTGCAGACAGGTCTGGTTCATGGCTGCCTCATTCAACGGTAACGAATTCGTTTGAGTTGATCAGCACATGGCACAGGTCCAGAAGCGCTTGCTGCGGCTCGCCGACAGCCAGGAACCGAACGCCCATAGCTATCTCCTGCGGAGCGGCCGGACGCCCAAGGACGATGCGGTAGGCCACATCAATCCGGGACGCATCGCTCTTTTGCGCATCCTGCTCAACTCTTTTTGCCAGAGACGCGGCAGAGCGGTGGACCAGGTCGTTGTTGAACAGCGCTAGAGCCTGCGGCGCCGTGATGGTGGGTTGGCGCAGGGCGCACGGCTCGTGAGTGTCCGGCAGGTCAAACACTTCGAGCATCGGGTAGCGCAGATTGCGCTTCACAAAGATATACACGCTGCGGCGGTTTCGCTCGGCTGCTTCCACAGTCGGCTTCCAGTAGCCCACGGTGGTGACTCCCGCGGGCAGATCCGGCATCACGCTGGGTCCGCCCAGCTTGGTGTTCAGCTCGCCGCTAATCGAAAGGATTCCGTCCCGAATAGCCTCCGCGTCGAGCCTTCGTCGGGCATATCTCCACACCAGCCGATTATTCGGGTCGATTCTGAGTGCCTCCCGATTGCCGGCGGAGGACTGCCGGTAGGCGCTGGACGTGACCATCACGCGGTGCATCTGCTTCAGGCTCCAGTTGCTGCGCATGAATTCCATGGAGAGCCAATCGAGCAGCTCCGGGTGGCTGGGTTCATCTCCTTGGGAGCCAAAATCAGATGCTGTGGCCACCAGGCCGCGGCCAAAGTGCTGCTGCCAGAGGCGATTCACCATCACCCTAGCCGTTAGCGGATTCTGTGGGCTGGTGAGCCAGCGAGCAAGCGCCGAGCGTCGGCCCGTGGAGACGGGCCGAACCGTCGAGCCGTCATCACTTGGGGCAAGGACCGGGGTTATCTCTGGATTGGGCTGACCGATCGCCCGAATGAGCCCTGGCCGAACTTCCTGCATCCGTGCATCGTAAACTCCTACTGCAAGGCTGAAGGTGGATGGGGCCTCCGGTCCGACGTCCCGGATACCAAGTCCGCGGGGCTCGTCCGACAGGGCCACTGCCTTGTGCGCTGCCATATCGCTCTCGAGCTTATCCCGGAGCTTGCGCTGCTCGGGCGTCATCGCCGCCTTCATCTCGGTCGCATTCGCTTCAAGCTGCGGCGCCACCTTGTGAGCGAGAATCGCCTGCAGCGGCGATCTTCTCGCACTTGGCGTCTCGACCGCCGCGCGCACCTCATCCGGAAACTTGCGGAGCTTGTCCTTGCCGATTTTGGCCCGCATCGGCGCCTCCATGTCGGAGATGGCCGCTGTGGTCGGGGCGGTCGCGCTGGTCCAGAGTTTAGCCTGCGCTGCCCGTGCTTCGCGCTCGGCGGCGGTCATCGCGGGCACGTCCGTGAGCGGATTCACCGCAGCAAAGTAGGCCTGCAGCCGATAGTAGTCGGTCTGCTTGATGGGATCGTATTTGTGGTCGTGGCAGCGCGCGCAGCCAACAGTCAGTCCCAGAACGACCGATGCGGTCGTGTCTGTAATGTCGTTCAGAATCTCCTGTCGGCGCTGCATGATGTTGCGCGCGTTGCTCTCGTCCGCCCAGTTGCGGCAGAATCCGGTGGCTATCAGCGCTGCCGGGTCGTCTGGGAAGAGCTCGTCTCCGGCAATCTGTTCGCGCACGAATCGGTCGTAGGGCTTGTCGGCATTCAGCGAGGAGATCACGTAGTCGCGGTATCTCCAGGCGTTTGGCCGCGCTTCGTCGGCCTTGAATCCCTCGCTTTCGGCATAGCGCGCCAGGTCGAGCCAGTGCCGCGCCCACTTTTCTCCGTAGTTCGGCGAGCTAAGCAGACGATTCACGAGGTTCTCATAGGCGCGGGGCGACTTATCCGCGACAAACGCCTCCGTCTCGGCAGGCGTGGGCGGCAGCCCAATGAGGTCGAATGAGAGGCGACGAATAAGCGTGCGGCGGTTCGCCTCTGGGTTCGGCTTCAGGCCCGCAGGTTTCAACTTCGCGAGAACGAACGAATCGATGGGGTTTCGGACCCACTTGGAGTTTGCAACGGCAGGAACGGAGGGTCGTGCCGGTGGACGGAAGGACCAGGGCCTCTCGTCCCACTTCTTGGGTAAAGCCGTTGCGCTCGCTCCAGCGTTGATCCAACTCCGGATTGCCGCGACCTCGCCGGCGTCGAGGGCGCGACCGGGAGGCATCTTGAGGCCGGTCTTGCTCGATACTGCCTTGAAGAGCAGGCTGGCGGCAGCGTTGTTAGGCCTTATAGCACTGCCTCTCGACCCGCCCTTGACGAGGCCCGCGCGGGTGCGCAGGTCAAGGCCCGACCGCTGCTCGGCGCCGTGGCATCGAACGCACTTGGCCTCGAATACTGATGCGACGCTTGGCGCAGCGGCTTTTGCGCTATGCTGCGCGTGAAGGGGGCCGCAAGCGACCACTGCAAATGTGAAGATGACCGCTCTAGTACGAAGATTTGCCATGATTGCCTCAAGCGTGTTGCCAGAATGCCTCTATCGTAATGTTATCAGCGTCGGAGGTTCTTGTCAAGGGGCGGCAAGCCTCCACCACGACAACTCTGAACGAGTGCCCATCAACAAGACCTCCGATGACATTCGTATGCGACTTTAGGACCTGGCCGGAGAGAACGGCCGCTGCTGTGGCCTCAACACAAGTCACCTGTGCGAAGTCCTTGCCACGAGGGAGGGCATCCATCTGCGCCGCTCCACCCTAGACCGATTTACTCGATAGAAGAGAGCGCGGGCCGGGTGTCGGCCGCTCAGCCCAACCTGATCGGTGACCATGAGACCGAGTGCCGCTTGGCCGCCACGCATCCTGGCGGACACGTAAGTACCAGGTCTGACACGGCTTCAGATCGTGGAGAAGTGGACAGGACCAAACTTAAGTGCCTAAACGATCGCCATCACGTTCAGGTCCGGCCGTGAAGCTATTGAGACAGCAACTCCGACCAACTATCCGCCTTTAGAAGTCGATCCAACAACCGCTCCAGCTCCTCGAGCGACCGAGCAGACTCCACCTTCTTCAATGTCTGCGCATCTGCCATGCCAAACCGCTCTCGACCAAGGCGCAGCAAAAGGGACCGCGCTTCCTCCTCGCGCCCTTCACTTCGCCCTTCACTTCGCCCTTCACTTCGCCCTTAC
>VFKD01000411.1 GCA_009885735.1 bacterium | reverse complement strand
GGACGCAACTACGGCAGACATGCTGCGTCTCTATGAGCAGAGCGGACAGAGTCCGGCCTTTGGTGTGACGCTTGACACTGGCAATCCGCTGGCAGTGTGCGAAGACCCGTTGCAGACGGCAGTGGCGCTTGCACCAGTCATTCGGCACATCCATCTGAAGGACTACACGATTCACTATGCTCCGGAAGGCTATCGATTGGTGCGATGCATTGCTGGAAGGGGCGTCATCGACTTTCGAGGCATTTTGGATGCGGTGTCGAGAAACGGGCACGAGATTCTGCCTGGGATTGAAGTTGCGGCGCAGGCAACGAGGACCATACCCTTCCTGCGTTCAAGTTGGTGGGACACGTTTCCCAATGCCGACCCTCGAAACCTTGTAGCAGCCTTACAGACATTGTGGGAGAAGGGCAGGCCGGCGCATGAGGCGTACTCAAGCGCCTGGGAGCGCGGGGAGGACTCGGCAGTGGTGCGTGCAGAAGAGTGGAGGGTGCTGCGCGAGAGTGCGGAGTACTTTACAACGACGATGTCCGGCTGAACTGCTGTCGGCGAATGCGACTGAGAATGAGTGGCCGGCCGAGTCCCATGACGGCTGGCAGGGTTGCCGTAACCGCTCCGATAGGATTGACCTCGGCGGCTATGATTGCACGCAGCAAATAGGACCGCAACACCCTAACAGCAGCAAGGCCGTGACGGGGCACAGGCCACCAGGGGGCCCGAGCAAGAACCTAGAGCTCCGGTGGAGTACAATGGGTTATGCCGTGTGAGTGGGATGAATCGAAGGCTGAAGCCAATACTGCGAAGCACGGCGTCGCCTTCGAAGAGGCAGAAACCGTATTTGAAGACCCGCTGTTTGTGGACTTCTACGATCCCGGTCACTCGGACGAAGAACATCGTTATATTATCATCGGAGTATCACGAGCGTTGCGTCTCCTGATCGTTTCGTACATGGAACGGGACAATGTCGTCCGAATTATCAGCGCACGTGAAACCACCCGATCGGAACGGAAAGCTTATGAAGAACGATGACTCAAGTCCACAGGACGAGCTAGGACCAGAGTACGATCTGGATCAACTCCGTGTACGAAGACTCGGTCCTGGGCGCGAACGATTTGGTGAAATGGTCCGCCTCGCACCGGACGTGGCGCAGTTTTTCCCAGATTCGGAATCGGTTAACGAGGCGCTGCGTTTTCTGATCCGAGTAACCCGTGAACACCGTCCGCCGACCGGCAAATCCAAGAACGCGAGATGATTCCGTTAGCCCTGCAGGCCAGTGGCCGAACTGTATTCAAGTGCGTGGGAGCACGGGGAGGAATCTGACGTGGTGTGTGAAGCAGAGTGGAGGGTGCTGAGTGATAGCGCCGCATACTTTAGAGCTTTGATGACAAACGCGGCAGTCGCCGCTCCGAATGGAGAGTACTCGTGAAATCTGTCTTGTTAATGTCAATCGTGGCCGCTCTTGTGGGAACCCTCTGGCTGCCATCGCCAGCCGACGCACAACGTAGGCCCGTGCGAGTTACCATCTGGGATGAGCAGCAGCCCGCCCAGAAGCAGATTTACGCGAACTTTCTGGGCAACGAGTTGGCAGAGTATCTCGTCAAGGTGGGGAGCCGTGGTGTGGGCAAGGCGAACGAGTTCGCGATCACCTCCGTGCGGCTCGACGACCCAGACCAGGGATTGCCCCTTGAACTGTTGGATAGAACTGACGTGCTGGTGTGGTGGGGCCATGTGCGCCACGGCGAGGTGAAGGACGCGCTCGTCAAGGAGATTGCGGCCCGCGTGAAGGACGGCAGGCTCTCGTTCCTTGGCCTCCATTCGGCACACTGGTCCAAGCCGTTCTTCTCATTGATGAATGAGCGATCTATTCAGGATGCGTTGGCGTCTCTCACTTCCGATGAGCGCAAGACAGCCCAAGTGACGACGATCCCGGCGGAGATCCGACTGGCGCGCGCTGGAGAGCCGATGACGCCCTCGTTCACCAAGTCGATTGCGGCAGACGGCTCTGTGCGACTAGAGGTGAAGCTTCCGATGTGCGTGTTCCCCGTGGTGCGCGCGGACGGCAAACCCAGCCATATCACTACACTTGCGCCGAAGCATCCCATCGCCAAGGGACTGCCCGCAACGTTCGACATTGAAGCCACCGAGGTCTACGGGGGTCCGTTTCACGTTCCCACACCGGATACCATTGTGTTTGAGGAGAAGTGGGATCTGGGCGAGACGTTTCCAGCCGGATGTGCGTGGAAGGTGGGCAAAGGGAAAGTGTTCTACTTCCGCCCAGGGCACGAGACCTACAATGTCTTCAAGCAAGCTGCCCCGCTCAAGATTGTCGAGAACGCGGTGAGGTGGCTGGCGGGTCGCTAGTCGTTGTCACTTTGCATATCAGCTGAACATGTCGTATACTTCATGTGCCTACTGCCTAGTGAAAGGACGATCCAGCGTTGCTAACCATTGAGAGTGGAGCCGCGAGCGGCTTCTGCGACAACGTATCCCGCAGGCAGTTTCTGCGTATCGGTGGTCTTGCCATGGGAGGTCTATCACTCATGGACCTTCTTGCCGCCGAGGCGAAGGCAGGCATCCGCTCGTCCCACAAGGCGGTCATAATGGTCTACCTTCCGGGCGGGCCGTCGCACCAGGACATGTTCGACCTCAAGATGGATGCGCCGTCGGATGTTCGCGGCGAGTTCAAGCCCATCAAGACGAACGTGCCTGGCATTGAGATATGCGAGCACATGCCGCGGCTTGCCAAGATGATGGACAAGTTCACCATCATTCGGTCCCTCGTTGGCGCGCGCGACGAGCATGCATCGAACATCTGCATGACCGGCTACACCGAGGCGGAATGGCGCCAGAACCACGCACCGGTGATGGGCTCCGTCCTCTCTCGGCTGCAAGGCCAGGTGGACAAGACGGTTCCTGCTTACGTGAACCTCATGGCCCGCACCCAGCACATGCCCTACAACGATCCGGGTCCTGGATTCCTGGGGTTGGCGCACGGCGGGTTGAACCCCAACGGTCCCATGATGAACGACATGGTGCTGAAGGATGTACCGCTCGAGCGCCTCTCCAACCGGAGGCAACTCCTTGCCGGAATGGACCGATTTAAGCGGTCGGTGGACCAGCTGAGTGGTATGGACACTCTTACGCAGCGGGCGTTTGACATGCTTACATCCGGAAAGGTGACGAACGCCCTGGACGTGAGCAAGGAAGACCCGAAGCTTCGCGAGCGCTACGGCAAGGGCATCGACAAGCCTCAGGGCGACGCCTCGCCCATGCTGAACGAACAGCTCCTCACCGCACGACGCCTTGTGGAAGCCGGAGCGCGATTTGTGACGGTGAGCTACGGCTTCTGGGATTCCCACGGCAACAACTTCAAGACGCTGAAGGATAATCTTCCGATTCTTGACCAGGCGATCACCGCGCTAGTCTCCGATATTCACGACCGCGGGCTCGACAAGGACGTCTCGGTGGTTATCTGGGGCGAGTTTGGCCGCACGCCGCGAATCAACAAGGATGCAGGCCGGGATCACTGGCCGCGAGTAAGCACGGCGCTGCTGGCCGGCGGGGGAATGCGAACCGGCCAGGTGATTGGCTCAACCACTCGCCTCGGCGAGGAGCCCGACGACAGGCCCGTAAACTTCAAGGAAGTGTTCTCGACGCTCTACCACAACGTGGGAATCGATATTGCAACGACCCCGGTGCATGACATCGGCGGTCAGCCGCACTTCCTCCTCGCAGAGAACGAGCCTATCGCGGAGTTGGTGTAGACCAGGAGTGGCAGACGAACTACGCTAAATGACGGAGCGTGGCGACAAACCTCTGTGCTTCCGCGTAGATGCGCAGCGCCGCTGCCGTCTGTTCGGAGGCCGCAAGCCCCTGACTCGTGAACCATATGAGAGTCTCTGGGTCTACCGCCACGCTGATCACTGTGCTTGTCGAAGGCGTCCGCAGTTGTACCCGGTTAAAGAACTCATCATCGAGTGGCGGTATGTCAGTGGTATCGATCTGATTGTCTTGAAAGCTGTCAACCTGTTCCCAATTGGTCCTTGAGGTACTGTTCAAATCTCTTTCTTTCATTCGATGGCGCCTTCAGACCCATTGGGCGGATCGGTGATCCGCCGAGACAATCCCAACCAATCTTCCAGTGCCCGCGTAGCGGAAGACTACGCGAACAGCGGAAGAGATGCCGCACGAATGGGCACATCGGATTAGATGCCGAGGATGCGCGCCAGTTCTTCGATGATGAGCAATGTATCGCCATATGATGTTTTGAGCTCACGAAATGTAATGTTTGAGGCGCCTTGCCTGTGAACGTAATAGTGGCGCGCGCGCATAATGTTGTCCCATGACGCATGTTGTCGAGTATTCTCTACTTGTGCCTTGAACGCTGTCAAGTAGTCCTGCCCAAACGAGCCAAGTGTCTTATTAAGCTTTCCCAGGTCAGGGCTTCGGAACGTGCGAGCAAGCTCGTTCCTTACATAATTGGAAACGTGTGGGTCACCACATTTTGCCGCCCGGTCCGCGAAGGCGGCCTCGAGGTAGGACTCGTACTCTGAGACAATCAGAACTACAAGGTAGGCGACTAAACCCGCCTCGACCTCCAACGCAGCAGGCTCCACCGGGTCGAGAGTGGATATGTGACTGCCACAGGACGCGAAGGCCATATCTATCCTCGGGAAGGGAATGCTCATTCAGAGAACAATCGGTTGCGCGCTATCTTGAGTCGCTCTGAGACGACATCCTTGTCGGTCGTGTGGCTGCTTACCAGGCGTAAGTAGGTCTCATCGTTGGCGAGGGACTTGTATCGAACCGCGATGTCTGGAGGGATCCGATTCAGATTGGCGCCAAATGCGCAATAGACGGAATCGAATACAGCCGCATTTAGGCCCGCCCGAATATGAAAGGGCTTCCGGCCAAGATGATTGAGAACCGCATCAGACGTTTCTGAGAAGATCACACGAAACGCCTTCAACGGCGCGTCCGAGTCATTGCGATGGTGGCCCATGAACCTTGATAGGAACTCCTTCATTGGTTTTTCATATGCCGTCTGTTCATGTAGCAGGGCGAGGAACCGGAGGATCAACTCAATATCCCTTTGGCGCTTGTCCTCAGCAGTCTTACCGAGGACATCGCACCATGAGGGAAGCCGGTTTAGCTCGTGTAGAAGTGAATTGAATGAGCCGTGGTAGACGCAGTTGCGGATCTCTTGGCTAACCAACTGAGTTCCGCCAGTATTCAGGCGCTCAAAGATGTGAAATATGCTGGTGTTGTCATTGGGATTCAGCTGCTTTACAACGAATGCGCGGAGGACGGCGTCGTTAAGGGCATTGTACGAGGCCTCGTCAGTCTGACGTAGCTGTTCGTATGTAACGTTGATATAGGGACTCTTCTCGTTTAGCCCCGACAGGGCGAATACCGTGCGCCTGCCGTTCTCTGCTGGGCCGAAGTAGCCGTCGAAGAAGTATCTCAGGCTAAGGATGCGTTGCTGACCATCGATGACCTGCAGGGAGTTATCGGTCGGATCTGTGTAGAGAAAGACTGGCGGAACAGGTAGGCCAAGTAGAAACGACTCTATTAATTTGCTCGCCTGGGGTAGCCTCCAAACATACTTGCGCTGGAATCCTGGAACTGTTATGAGATTCTTGCGGTGCTTGGAAACAATACCCTCGAGAGTGAAATCGGCCGGGTAGGAGACGATCTCGTATCGGGCTGGTACCGCGTCAAGATCCTCCTCTTCGCTGGCGATGGCTTCGATTCCCGAGTCCTCAAGATGATGCGGGTCCTGCACTTCTGGGTCAACATTCTCCAAGGCTCTCGTGACCATGCGGCCCAACCTCCTGATGAAATGCTTGTAACGGAAGTTCGTCTCAGTCTCTGATTGATCTTATCCTACCACAGCGCGACCATATCTCCTGACATTCGCTGGCATCACGACGGTTCTGTCCTTCAGAGCCGCTCCAGCTGATGTTCCGCCATTGGCTGGGCAGCTTCCGGCCATGGTGATGTATAGGTCGTGGGTCTTGCGGTGCCGTGCCTCCAGTGGCGAACAATGCACCGACAGAGGGCGTTGATCGGTGCCGATATTGCCTCTCGGAGCGGAGCCTATGCTCTGTGCTCTAGCCAACTTGCTCAGTCAGTCACTCGCCGACGGGTCGCCCGCCTCCTCAACATCAGGATAGCAACGCCGCTTGCAACTGCGTCGAGCAGCACATCCCACGCACTCGGTCCCCGTAGAGGTACCAGGGCCTGATGCAGCTCGTCTGAGATGGCATAGAGGATGCAAAGGCCCCAGGCGAGCAGCCACTCACGTCGGTTGAGCGTTGCTCGGCCCGCAGCCAGCCATCTGGCGGCCAGCAGAGCGAGTACGAAGTACTCAACGACGTGACCGACTTTCCGCACGACCCCGTCGAGCAGTTCAAGCTGTGCGTGTCCCATCGATGCGGCCCACGATGGCGATATCCACCGGATGAGCGCCGCGACTAGCCCACTCTCTGGTGTGCCGCCGCCTGGCCTGCTCGACATGAAGAAGATGACCGCCATCCATGCCAGCAGTGGGGCAAGGGTGGTCAGTCGGAGACTATTCCTGGAGATCGTCAATACCGCCTCTTGCACACGGATTGGTAATTGAACGGCAAGGGGATTATACCCAGACCGCTATGGCCGGCCGACTAGAAGCGTGTCTTGAAGTCGATGTTGGCCAGCATGTCGTTGCGCGTGCCATTCATGTTCAGCGTGTAGGCGGTCGAGAAGTTGAGGAAGTGGTCGCCGTCGAGCTTGTGATCGTAGCCCAGGCGAATGGTGTGCGCATCCATGTTGGAGCCGCCTGCGCTCGCAATATCCACGCTGTAGCCCACCTGCACCGCCGTCATCGCATCCACCTGCCCGCTCACCATCGCCCCGAGCTTGCTCACTTCGGTGTGCTTCGCCATGTCGTCCGCCGTGGTGTAGATTACAGCGATATTGAGGCCGCCGGTCAGTGGGCGCTGCAGCGAGAAGGCCGAGCTCTTCTGCGGAGTTAGCGCCGAGTTCACTTCCGGCAGCGAGGTGTACGTATACGTAATGTTTGTCTTCTTGTCCAGCTTGTAATCCGCATTGTACTTGCGAACGAGCTGAAGCTTGCCGCGGTTGAGATTGACCGCCTTGTAGAGAATGTCGCAATGGAACGGAAGCTTCACGTTCTTGTCCGAGATAAAGCTCAGCGTGCGTGCCAGCGCAGCCTGACCCTTCTCGTTCAGCATGCCACCGTACTCCATTGCAAACTGGTGTTTGCCGAGCATGCCCGCAAGCTTTCCGCCCACGTTCTCTTTCATCTGTCTCTTCTGGTCGTTAATGGCCGAGAAGTTGAAGCTCGCCATGGCGCCCTTGATGCCCAGCAAGTTGATTGGCTTTGCGTTGCCCACGGCGACGTCGGAGATTGACTTCACATTCTTCTTCTTCAGGTTCACCTCGGTGTAGGAGCCGGTAACTGCGAAGCTGCGGCCCAACGGCGTTGCCACTGAGAGCGACTTCGAGACGGCGTCGTTCTTGTCATTCGTCATGGTCTGTCCAAAGTGACCTGCAAACTTCATGTTCGATGCCGCCTGCCAGTCGAAGAAGAGCGTGTTCGTGTCCGCCGAGGGGTCCTTGCCGCGGTCAAGCATGAAGTGGTTGAAGCGAAACGCCACTGTCTTCGAAGATCGGAAGTTGAGGTCCATCTCTTCGGTGTTCTCGTATCGACCGTCGCCAAGGTCGATGCGCTTGGTCTCAATCATCGCGTTCTTCGTCTTCGACCTATCCGTCTCGAAGTGTAGGAAGTCCGTAGTGATCTGCCCGAAGTTCTTGCCGCCGGCAACAGTTGCCAGGGTGTCGCGATAGAAGTTGAGCTTCAATCCCTTCGAGAGTACCGGGTCGAACGTCAGAAGGGAGTGGTCCCGTACGTTCTGCGCCTTGCCGTCTAGGAGGAGGCCCGACCCCTCGGTAAGGTAGGTCAGCCTGCCGAGGTTGCCGAGCTTGCCCAAGGTCCCCAGTTTGCCGGGCAGCCAAGAGAGAAAGTGCCGGTAGGCCGACTTGTCGCGACTTGCCAAAGCGTCCTTCCCGCTCATGGAGAAGGTGTTGACCGTCAGGCCTTTCACAGAGGTGAGGTTCGCAGTGATGTCCGTTCCCTTGAAGCCTCGGTCGGCCTCGAGGGCGGCACGGTCCGAGTTGTTCAGGCCGGCGAGGTCCGCGGTTCGATTGAAGGACTGGTCGGTGCTCGAGAGGTTCAGCCGTGCGTCAAACCCCTTGGCTTGGTACGAGAGGTTCTGGCGGCTCATGCCGCCCAGTGAGTCACTAATGCCAAGCTGTGCGAACTGCAGCCCCGAGGTCTTGCTCAGCTTGACGTTCATCCCAAGGCTCGTGCGGTGAACTCCGGCTTCCTTGTGGAACTGGGAGCGCTCGAAGTCGCTCATCTGCCCGAGCCTGCTGAACTTGCTGGAGATGCTCTGGTCCAGATAAGAAACACCGAAATTCGCCGCGTTGAAGCCGAAAGTCTTTCGATCTATCGCTCCGTTGCCGTCTGAGATCGAAAAGCTGTTTGCGGTGAATGCCGAGCCCTTGTTCAGGTCGCTCTTCAGGCTGAACCGGCTTCGGCTTAGCCCGGACTCTTGGGGAAGCTGCTCCTTGTCCTTTGCGGTCACTTCTCCCGCCTGTGCTTCGGCGTTGAACTGCTTCCGAATGTCCAGCGCCAGCTCGGTCTTCTCAGCATCGGTGAGATTTGCTATGCGGCCGAACTTTGAGTCGACACTGCGGTCGGTCATCGAGAACTTGAAGCCCTTGGTGTCCAGCCCGAACGCTTGTCGGGAGAGCGAGCCGTTCTTGTCTCCCACGGTTTTGCGGTCGAAGTTCAGGCCCATGCCAGCGCCTCCCGCGAACCCGAGAGCCATGTTGCTGCGCTTGAGGCCGCGCTCGTTGGCCCACTGGGCGGCTTCCGACTCTCGGAGGCTCTTGAAGCCTGTGAACTTCTCGCCGACTTCCTGCGTGCCGAACTGGAACTTGAATGCCTTCGAGGTGTAGCCGATGCTCTGACGGTTGATGTTGTCCTGGCCGTCCTTAATCTGGTCCCAATCGAGCGCGAGGCCGCTTCCCTTACCGAGGCCCAGGCCTGCGCCGAATCCGAGGCGCTTGACGCCCTTTTCCTTCTCCAGAGTGTTGATCTGCGAGAGAATGTCCGCCCTGCCCTGATTGCTCTGCTTCATCGCCTGGAAGCCGTTGAAGGCTTTGCCCACGTCTTGGTATGTGGCGCGGAGCGTGGTGGAACCCGACTTCACATTTAGGTTCTGCAGGATAAGGTGGTCGCTTTTTGCAGTCTCCGCGTTGGCCTTGCGGCTGGCGCCTGACTGGTTCACATTGGTGCGAGCAGTGATGTTGTCGTTGCTAGCCGCAGGATTACTGAAGTAGAGCAGCCCAGTTAGCGCAGAACCGCCTCCCAGCTTGGAGTTCATCGAGAGGCCGTACGTGGTAAAGTCCAGCCCGCCGCCGCTCGAAATCCCGTAGCCGAAGTTCAGCGCTGTGCCGCGGAGGCTCATCGACATTCCGGGCATCCCGACGTTGGTTCGCACGCCGGCCTCACCCTCTACGTATCGGTAGGAGACGTAGATGCTGTCGAACCGCCGTACGGCTTCCGCGAAGAAGAGGGCGCCGTTTGCAGGGTCTAGGTAGTAATCTGAGTTCCCGCGAAGCATGCGTGCTCCCACTGAAACGGATACCGAGTTCGGAATGATGGAGCCGTGGGAGAGAACGTATCCGGCACGAGTGCCGTTGCCGCGGATGATCTCGCGCTCGCTCTTGCCGGAAACAGTGGCGTTTCCGTCCTTGTTAATATAGGAGAGGCCCTTCAGTCCGTTTCGCCCTGCCTCTAGCCATCCGAGGTCGCGCTCGACACCAAGTCCAAGCTGTGCCGAAGCCTGCGTCAACGTGCATGCCAGAAGGCAGGCTACTGCAGCGGCAGTAGTGGCGAGAGAATGAGAGCGCTTGAACATTGCAGAGATGCCTTGGCGGAGCGCCGAAGCTAGAAGCTGCCCTTGAAGACGTCCAGGCGGATCTGCTTCAGCTTGACGCTCTCAACAATGGACTTGCTGTTCGCATCCGCTACTGCTTGCTTGCGCAGCGCTCGCTTTAAGTCGGCCAGGCTTGCATAATGTCCCGCGTCCATCCCTGCGCTCGTGGCGGTCAGAACAATGTGCGTCGGGCCCGCACCCACGGTTCCGGACACTGCAGGTTCGATTTTTGCGATAGTCTCCGGATTCATCGTGACCACTGGCATACCGGTCTCCGCCATCATCATCATCATCTCCGGCTCAAGCATCGCGTCCGGCAACTCGAAAACGAGGTCCGATTCAACTGGCCGAACGCCCGTCTTCGCCTTGTATTGCGAGGCGACTGCCCGGGTAGGAGCGCCGACTGACACCAGAATCTTGCCGGCTGCAGGAGTAGCGATGGGAGGCGCCATAGGCGGGCGAGCCGTCGCAGACGCAAGGTCCGCAACGTGAGCGCGCGCGGGTGGAGTTAACTCATGCAGCGGAGAGTCTGGCTGGAATGATGGCGCCGACGGCTCGGTGAACGGCGCCGGATTTGCCTGCGGCGCAACTTGTGCCGTGCGCACAGGAGCTTCGGGGCCGCGTGCGGCCGGCCTCATGAAGAGCAACACGGTTGCCGCTCCGGCGCCTGCGGCGGCAATGCCGAAGTAGCGCAGATAGGCTGGTCGCTTCGAGCGCATAGGCGCGGAACGTGCAGGCTGATGGGATGTGGCAGCGAGGATTGCCTCGCGCATGCCCTGGGGAGGAGCGACTTCCTCAAGGTCCGCGAGTGCCGCCTGCGTGAGCTGCATAAACTCGAAGTCCTCGGCACATGCTCCGCACTCCGCCAGGTGACCCTCAAGGAGGGCGGCCTGCTCTCGGGGGAGCTGACCGTCCGAAAAGTCCGACATCATGCGCCAGCTCGTGTCACAAGTCATAGGCTTGGAAGGCTGAATGCCTGATTCTCCGTGCTTGGCGGTAAAGTTCCGTGGTAGCTGCATG
The DNA here is from genome assembly GCA_009885735.1 of bacterium. Lineage (GTDB taxonomy): Bacteria > Armatimonadota > Chthonomonadetes > Chthonomonadales > CAJBBX01 > VFKD01. The sequence continues at coordinate 2,085 of VFKD01000411.1, read as the reverse complement.
ACCATAGTCTCCTTGGGAAGCAGCCTCGTTGGACTGTTCCTGCTACGTGGGACAATGCGCACCGGGCAATGTTTCAGGTTTTTCTCTTTCCCGTATGAATGCCGGGGCGATGGTGAGCTTGACCGAGGTTTCGCCCGCCCCGTATAATGCGCAAGGAGGGGAGAGAATCCCCGACCGAATTCAGGAGCAGCTATTGCGGGGTGACCGGAGAATCAAGCTGGCGATTATGGTGAGCGGCAAGGGCCGCGGGTCGAACCTGCAGGCTATCGTGGATGCGATCTCATCCGGGGACCTCGCGGCAGAGGTTGCCATAGTTGTCGGGGTGCGTCCAGATGCTCCTGCCCTTGAGCGGGCCGCAGCTGCAGGATGTCCAGTAGAGGTGGTGGCCCCTGGACCGGCCGAGACCGGCGCAGAGGCCTATGGAACGGAGCTGCTACGAGTGTTCGCCGCGCACCAGGTCGAACTGATATGCCTAGCGGGCTTCATGCGGCTCCTGCCATCAGCCGTTGTTCGAGCGTATCGGGGACGAATTCTCAACGTGCATCCGGCTCTACTTCCCCGATTTGGCGGGAAGGGGATGTTTGGACATCACGTTCACGATGCCGTGCTGGTAAGTGGAGCGCATGAATCCGGCTGCACGGTTCACATTGTGGACGACCAGTACGACACCGGCCCGATAGTCCTACAGTCCGAGGTTCCCGTCCTGGAAGGCGACTCTCCAGAGACGCTTGCCGCGCGCATCCTTCCCCTGGAGCACAGCACCTACGTTCGAGCGATACAGCTGTTCTCCGAGAACAGAGTGCAGGTGAGCGGTGATCAGGTCACTATTCTGCCGCCGCTGCATGAGCAGGACTTAGGGGCCTTCGCGCCGTACGATGATTGACGTTTCGAACAGGCGCCACTAGAGCGCCGTTCGGGTGGAGGCAAGTAACTATGCGCGCATCATCGGTCCTCGCACTCTTTGCATTGAGCACACTTGGAACCGTTGCGTCCTATGGAGATGTTACCGTGGAGAAGACGACTTATCTGAACCTTGCCAATTGCTATCGACTTTCGAATGGAACGGTTGACCTCATTGTAACAACGGATGTGGGCCCACGCATCATTCGCTATGGGTTCGTGGGAGCGCCGAACCAGTTTGCCGAGATGCCGGATGCGGTCGTCAAGACCGAATTCGGCGACTGGAAGCCTCTCGGCGGGCACAGGCTGTGGCACGCCCCCGAGGTGATTCCGCGAACCTATTCGCCGGACAACTCGCCCGTGGAGGTGAAGCTGGAGGGAACCAATGGCATTAGGTTGACGCAAGCAGTGGAGCCGAGGACCGGCATTCGGAAGGAGATGGTCGTCAAGCTGGAGGCCGACGGAACCGGCGTAACCGTTCTTCATCGCATTACAAACCAGAACGTCTGGGCAGTGAACCTCGCGCCCTGGGCGCTGACTATCGTGGCAGGCGGCGGGACGACCATCATTCCGCAGGAGCCCTATAAGTCGCACGACGACTATGTGCTGCCCGCAAGGCCGTTCGTGATGTGGCACTATACCGACCTGAGCGACCCTCGCTGGAAGCTGGGCAAGAAGTACATCCAGCTTAGGACCGAGAAGACACTCTCCGAGCCGCAGAAGGTGGGGATGCTCAACACTCTCGGATGGGCGGGGTATCTGCGCGAAAAGACGTTCTTCGTGAAGCGCTATGGCTACGAGCCGGGAATGCACTACCCGGACATGGGCTGCAATGTGGAGACCTACACCGCAGGAGAGTTCATGGAGATAGAGACCCTGGCGCCCATGCAGAAGCTGGAGCCGAGCGCAACTGCCGAGCACATCGAGAAGTGGAGCCTCTTTAAGAACGTGGACGGCGGCAGGACCGAGGCGACTCTCGATGCGGCAATCACGCCATTGGTAGCGGCAAGCTTCGGCGCGCCCAAACGTTGACGCGGCTTCGACGCGCAGGGTAACCTGAACACGCAATAGACAATCACAAACCGGATGCAACTGGCGCAACTGGGGATCACCCCGAGGAAGCATCCGTTAGCAGTTCGCCGCGCGCCTGGGCACCTTGAGAGAAACCTCGGGAGTCCGGGCGCG
>VFKD01000594.1 GCA_009885735.1 bacterium | reverse complement strand
TGTCCAGGGTCTTCTGGCGGCTCAAGAGAACAACGGCTATCTGCCGGGCCATCTCTACCTCTGGAGGCATACGCGAGGGTTTTACCATTGCGACCTGGCAACCGGACTTCTGCAGCTGCTCAATATCTCCGGAAGTTCAGACTTGGCCGCCGAGGTCTATCCAGGCCTGTCGCGCCTGGCCGAATACTATGAACGGGACCGCGATAGAGAGGATTCCCATCTCTATAATGTGATGGATCAGGGAGAGACAGGGCAGGAATACTCTTCGCGCTATCTGTTTAGCGACGAACAGGCGGACGAGTGGTGCAAGATCACGATGAAGGGAGTGGACGCCACCATCTATGTTCACCAGCTTCAGTCCGGGCTTGCGAAACTGGCGACCCTGCTCGGACGATCACACGAGTCTGACCTGTGGGAGAGAAAGGCCAGCGCGACCACGCTGGCGGTTCGCACGTACATGTGGAGTGATAGCCAGAGGCTCTTCGTCGATGTGGCAGCCGGGTCCAAACAGCAGTCACGTCATCGTGCGGGAGTTGGATTCTACCCGTTCATGTGCGATGTGGCGCACCACGCTCACCTAACGGCACTCGACAAGCATCTTTTCAATCCAGCTGAGTTCTGGACACCCTATCCAGTTCCGTCCTCGCCGTTATCCGACCCGTCGTTCAGCGCAGACGGTTCGTGGCGAGGCGCCAGGTTGAGCTGCCCCTGGAATGGCCGCGTGTGGCCCATGCTCAACAGCCACATCGCCGACGCTCTAGCAAACGTCGCGCGCACGCTGGACCAGAACGTCCGGCCCAAGGCCGTAGAATTCATCACTCGGTTTGTGAGAATGATGTTTCATGACGACGACCCCGCGCGGCCCAATTCCTATGAGCACTACAGCCCGGAGACCGGCATTCCCAGCCTCTATCGCGGCATCGACGACTATCAGCACTCGTGGATCGTTGATCTCATCATCCGGCACCTGGTGGGCATTCAGCCTGATGCGTCACCTACGCTGGTCCTGGACCCACTGCCTTTTCAGGTTGACCAGTTTATGCTGGAAGGCCTCCGGTACAAGGGGCGCAAGATTGACGTCCGATGGGACCATAAGACGGGATTCACGGTTCAGGTGGATGGAATTGTGCGCCACTGCAGTCCGGACCGCGTGCGGTGCGAAGTGCCGCTCGACCCACCCTAGCCGTATGCTCCCAGGCCGTGCATCCCGAGCAGGCGGCGGCGGCGAGGATTAGCGCGCTCCACCACACCTGCCGGCAGCGCGTAATTGATGAATGGATAGAACCGCTGCGCCACCCATCGCCTGCCGTAAGGCGCCTGCTGAACCCACCGAATTCCATCCTTCGACAGGTTGGTGGCGCCTCTGTGCCACGTCTGGTCGTGCCACATCACCGCTGTTCCCGCCGGCGCTACCGCGCTCACCGCGGAGATTCCCTTGTAGGTTGGGTTGCCGTTTGAGTCGCGGTCCTCGGGCCTCGGCTGGCGGCCACTGCGATGGGTGCGCGGTACAAACTCCGTCGGGCCAAGTTCCTGGTCCACGTCGCAGAGATAGTAGTTCAGGTTAAGCACATAGCACGGCATCTGAATGCGCGGGTCCAGCTCCACGCCCTCGGGCAGGGGCAAGCGAACCGTCTCGTCCGCATGCCACCCCGATATGCCCTCCCCTGGTCCCGTCATTAGCGCACTATTTGCTATGAGATGACAGTCATCGCCAAGAATAGCCTCCACAAGGTCTATCATTCGCGCGTTGTCGACGAGTTGCTCAAACGGCTCGCCATGTTCGAACATCTTTGGGCGCCAGATCTTGGCCAGTCCTGCCCCATAGACATCCGCCTCCGGATCCGCCGACTCGAAAGCGCGCTCCACTCCAGCCCTAAGCGCACGCAGATGGTCGGGCGCGAGCGCGTCCTCCACCACGAGGTAGCCATCCCTATGAAACTGCTCCAGTTGCTCGCTTAACCCAGACATCCTATCTCCTCCTAGAGCAGCTCTCTGTCATTGATGCACAACTCAGCTTCGGCATTGCGTCCGGTTCCTCGATAGAGTGCGATAAGCGCGTCATAGGCCGAATCGATCTCATCCTCATTGATTGCAAGGGTCAGAGAGTTGACGAATTCCCTTTCTGCATCTACGAGGTTACCAGTTGCCAACGATCTCTCGCCAAGCCCGTATCTCAGATGCGGACTGAACGGTTCGCTGGATTCCACCAAGGTTCTGCACAGGTCGGACCTGCGAATGGCGGTAGGAAGCTCGGAGACCACATCCGACAGAAGTGTAACTGCAACTTCGGATATCTCGGAATCCGGCCAAGCTCCTGCAATCGGATAGTTCCCTGTTCGCGTGCTGAGCGCTATCGGCGAGAGGACTACCTTCCAGTACAGGCCGGCCGCCCGAGACGCATCGTGGTCGTTGGCATACGTGAGCGCAAGCCAGAAGTACGGATCCGCGAAACCCGGAGCGGCCTCGGATGCCCTGGTAAATGCGTCGCGCGCGCGCTCAGCGTCCCCACGACCAAGGTGCAGGCTTCCGAGAGAGAGAAGAGATGCAGAGTTCTGAGGATCTATTCGCGCCAGTCGTTCGTGAAGCTCCGTTTTGTTGCGGGGCGCAGACATGTCGAGCACTGACCTGTCAACGTCTATTGCTTCGGCCCAGCGCTGAAGTTCACGTTGCACCGATAGAAGTCGCGGATCGCCGACATCATACTGCTCCACTGCGTCATATTGACCATGGACGAGGAGAGTGTCCACAAAGGACGAGAACGACGAGGCCACGGGCGAGTAGTGGTCGTATTCGTGGTGCCAGTGCAGCACCTGGAGAGCGTCCCCTGCAACTCCCTCGATGCGGTAAAGGCCGAATAGGTTCTCCTCGTCATCCTCTCCAAACGGCACGAACTGCGGAAGCATTCCACGCCACCGATGCTCGCCCATTGCAACCGAGTCGAGAGTGTAGAATGCACACGGTCCGATCACGGCATCCGTGGTTGTCGTGAATATCTGCCGAAACTGCGGAGGCAGACCCACATGAAGGTCAGTCTCCAGATCGTCCAGCTGGGCGGCCCGAGAGGTCATCATGCGCCAAGCCGATGAAGCAGCGAACGCAAGGGGAATTTGTCACTGGAAGCTGGGTGGCGTATAATCTGTTTCATGATCTCGCGAGTTCCCTTCGACAGTCTTTCCCTGATGTGCGTGACCTATGAACTGAAACATTCGGTTCTGGGCGGATCGGTGCAGCATGTGGGGCAGCCGGATGCACAGACCCTGGTGCTAACGGTTCGGCGCGCCTCGAGAAATCACCTCCTGATGTTCTCGTGCAGCACAGACTACGCCCGTGTCCACCAGATTACGCGCAAGCCACAGCTTCCGAGGACACCGTTCGATTTCTGCATGGTGTGCCGTAAGCATCTCGAAGGGAGCCGCCTGGCCTCGGTGATCCAGACTGACTTTGACCGTGTTCTCACTCTCACGTTTGAGTCTGCCCACACTGGACCAGTTCGCCTCATTGCAGAGCTGATGGGTAAGCACAGCAATCTTGTGCTCGTGGACACGGACGGAAGGACCCTCGACTCATGCAAGCGCAT
>VFKD01000012.1 GCA_009885735.1 bacterium | reverse complement strand
GGACGAACGAGGCCTGCTGCGCGACACGCTCGTGGTGATGGTCGGCGAATTCGGCCGGACGCCCACGTTTGAGAGTGTCGATAAAGGGCGCGGGCACTGGCCCAATGCCTACACGGCGATGTTAGCGGGCGGGGGAATTCGCGGCGGGGCCGTCTATGGCGAGTCGGACAGCAAGGGCGCCTTCGTCAAAGACAAGCCCGTCTCGCCGGAGAATTTTGGAGCGACCATCTTCCACGCCCTGGGAGTTCCGACCCGCTTCCCCGACGACCTCTCCAAACGCGTCAGCAAGGGCGAACCGATTTTGAGTCTGTTCGGCTAGTAACCGTTAACGCCAGCATCCGAACCCAGCGGGTTCACAGCCATTAGCCCCGGATTCGGACGCAGTCTTCGCCATCAGTACATGGTAGACGGCGACGATTGGCGGTGGCAACCGTTTGTCGCCGTCACGAATGTCAGCAAGGGCAATCGCACCATGAAAGAGAAACGCTCATTCGTGCCTGTTGCCGTGGCCATCGTTCTGTTGCTCCTGCCAGTGGCCTATGTGGGCAGCTACCTGGCGCTGGTTGAGCACGGCTCGGCATTGCCCTACCGAAGTGAGGCAGAACGAACTTTCTTCTGGCCCCTAGAGCAGATCGACCGGAAGCTGCGACCGGATGCGTGGGGACAATGCCTGCCGGAACCATACTACTTCTGATTTCGGCATCAAGTCGTGAGAAGTTAGTAAGCGAGGCGGTTGTCACTGACAACCGTTTAGCCCCTTTTCTACCCGTTTTCAGGCTTGCGGGCGAAGTGTGTTTCACTGCGGAAATTGCCGTATAGATTGCGTTTTTCGCAAAGTGCAATTCTACTTTTCAAGACTGCTGCCTTAAACCACTCGGCCACCCATCCGGTTGCATGTTTTCTGCATCCGATTGCATTTCACCGAAACTGAGGGTTCGGGTGTTTGCCAACCGCTTTGCTCTCGTTGTCAGAAAAGTGACACCGGCCGCGGCACACGGTTCGGGTGTGAGACAATATCGAGCACAGCATTAGTTCGACTGTCCCAAATTGGTCTTTTTGCTGCAAGTTGTTGTAGGTGATAATCTTGCCGTGTTTTTGGCGAGGAGGAGTTGGCCGAGGAGGATTGAGCGATGGACTGCTCATTTGAGGAACGGAAGCTGGAGTTGGAGCGGGAGTGCAAGGTTCCGGAGGGGCTGTTTGACGAGAGCTTGGATCGATTGATCGAGTTCATGAAGCCTTTTGTAGAGAGTTTATCGCGAGCGGATCAACGTCATTACGCGCAGACGGTGGTCCAGGGATTGTGTTCGGATTTAGAACGCAAGAATGCTGAGTCGATCGCTTACCACTTTGGCTTGGATCGCAAGAACATTCAGCATTTCGTGGGGGTCTCGGAGTGGGATGATGCGCCGTGGCGGGCAGAGTTGGCGAGGCAGATCGCGAGTGAACTGGGCGATGCGGAGGGAGTGATTGTGTTCGATCCATCCGCATTTCCCAAATCGGGTCGCGAGTCAGTGGGCGTAGCGCGGCAGTGGTGCGGTCGCTTGGGAAAGCTCGACAATTGCCAGGTAGGTTTGTATCTCGGATATGTTTCGAAACACGGACACGCCTTGGTCGATGGCGATTTGTTTCTCCCCGAGGAGTGGACGAAGGACCGGGCACGGATGCAAAAGGCTCAAGTTCCCAAAGAGAAGCAGCGGCATCGCACGCGTCACAAGACCTTCCTGCAACTGCTCGATCAGCATGGTCCGAATCTTCCTCATCGGTGGATTGCCGGCGATGACGAACTGGGCCGTCCCGTGCAATTTCGCCGGGATTTGCAAGCGCGGAACGAGCGCTACTTGCTGGCCGTGCCGTGCAACACCAAGGTCCACTTGGTGAGCAATGCCGAGTTGAAGAGCGACGGTTCGCTGCATTTCAAGCATCGTTCCAGTTGCCGCGTCGATCGCTGGGCGGATGAGCAGCCGGCCAGCGCTTGGATCAGTTTCGACGTGCGCGATACGGAGAAGGGACCGCTGATTGTCGAAGCCCTGCTGTGCGCCGTCGCGACCGGCAAACGGAGCGCAGCCGGCCTGGCTCGCGAGACGCTCGTCGTGATTCGCTATTTAGATCGTGACCGGCGGATCGTGAAACGCGACTACTATCTGAGCAACGCCCCCGCAGAAACCCCGCTGCTGGAATTCGTGCGCGTGGCCAAAGCGGCCCATCGAATTGAAGAGTGCTTCGAACGCGGCAAAGGCGAAGCCGGCATGGCCGACTATGAAGTTCGTAACTGGATCGGCTGGCATCATCATCAAACGCTGTCGCTGCTCGCCTCTTGGTTCCTGCTCCTTGAAACTCGCCGCGGGGAAAAAAAAGACGCCGGCCATAACCCTCAATCAAGTGCGTGTCGCCATCGCAGCAATCATCCGCCTCACCTGCCACTGCGACTCCCCACCCGTCGTCAACGCCCGAATCGAGAAACGCCTCACACGAAATCAACTCGCCAAGCTCTACCACTGGAAACGCCACAAACGTCTACCGCCCACAAACTTACAGAAACGATTAATCTAG
>VFKD01000289.1 GCA_009885735.1 bacterium | reverse complement strand
CGCATGTTGCGGCCGCCGTTGAAGTAGGTCAGCTTCTCGTGGTCCATGCCCATCAGGTGCAGGGCGGTGGCATGCAGGTCGTGAACGTGTATCTTGTTGTCCACAGCCTGGTAGCCGAACTCGTCGGTCGCGCCCACCACCTGTCCTCCCTTCACTCCGCCGCCAGCCATCCAGGTGCTGAAGCCGCGCGGCGAATGGTCCCTGCCCGCGCCGTTCTGCGCCGTGGGAGTGCGGCCAAATTCGCCAGTCCAGAAGATAAGCGTTGAGTCAAGCAGTCCACGGCTCTTCAGGTCTTGAATCAGGCCATACATCGGCTTGTCGGTCTCGGCGCAGTGCAGCGAGTGGTTCTTGTTGACGTCGCCGTGGGCATCCCAACTGTCGTCGTTGTGGCCTCCACCGCTGTAGATCTGAATGAACCTCACGCCGCGCTCCACCATCCGACGAGCCATCAGGCAGCGCTTGCCGAACTTCTCGGTCACCGGGCTGTCGAGGCCATACAACTTCTTGGTTGCCGCCGTCTCCTTCGTCAGGTCCACCGCCTCTGGCGCATGTGTCTGCATTCGGAACGCAAGCTCATAGCTGTTGATGCGAGCCATCAGTTCGGTATTCTCCGGACTGGCCTCGCCGTGAATCTTGTTGAGGCTCTTCAGCAGGTCGAGCTGCTTTCGCCTCTGTACGGTGGTCACACCGTCAGGCGGATTCAGGTTTAGGACCGGGTCGCCCTGCGTCCGGAATTGAGTTCCCTGGTAGGCAGCCGGCATAAAGCCGGAACCCCAGTTCGGCGGACCCGATATCGGCCCACCCCGATGGTCCAGCATCACAACGAAGCCGGGCAGGTTCTGATTCTCGCTTCCCAGGCCATAGGTCACCCACGACCCCATGCAGGGATAGCCCTGGCGAAGGAAGCCTGTGTTCATCTGCAGCAGTCCACCGCCATGGGCGAAGCTGTCCGTGTAGCAACTCCTTAGTACGGCGACATCATCAATAGTGGAGGCGAGATGGGGATAGAGATCAGAGACTTCGATTCCGGACTTCCCATATTTCTTGAACGTGCGTGGAGTTCCGAGCAGCGTGCCTGGACCTCTCACCTTGAAAAGGGGGTCCGAATCCAGGTTCGGCATCGGCTGACCGTGCCGTTTTGTCAGTTCG
>VFKD01000728.1 GCA_009885735.1 bacterium | reverse complement strand
GGTTCTCTTTGGTCTGCGTTTGCGCCAGTCCAACTGCGACGACTGCCGCGAGCCCCGCTGCGAATGCGATTGGTTTCCAGTTCATTTGAGTTCTCCTTGCAGTAGTTTCAGCGTATCAGAATCGTCTATGCATATTGAAGCCCGCAAGTTTGGGCCCGGTTGTCTGGGGCCTATACCGCCTGAGCCACAGGCACTAGCGCGGTCCATTGGGCTGGTTTTAATCCGGTTGCGACATCGTGAACAACATGCAGCACTTCTGCGCTATAGTAGCGACTATCGCAAGTATCGCACACTCCCACCGTCACATTCTCCAGAATAACGAATCCGGACTTATGCTTGAACGCCTCGCGGTCAATAACCCGCGGGTGGACCGTTCCCGTGCAGTATTCGCATTTGTAGCCATACATGGGTTCTAGCCCTTGTCGGTGACTATGGTCGCTGTCCTGCAGCGGTCGTGTTCGCCTTGGCGTCAGCACCCCGCCACGTCCGATTGTTGCGAGATAGCAACAGCTAAGTGTCCCTAGGGTTCAGCCCTCTCCATATGCCGACACATGCGTGGCAGCGCGCTGGCAGGCTCGAGGAATGAGTCCGTCAACCATTTTCACTGGATATTCACCTCGGTCACCTCTGCCGTATAGATCGTCCTCTCTACCCACGAGGTGAGACGGCCACGGGTAAGATGCAAGCGGATTTAGGAATACCTCGAGTCGTGGATACAAGCGATCAAAGTCTGTTTCCCCATCTTGCATAAACGCATCTCGGTGTTTTACGTAGAGAGGTTGCAGCGCATGGTCAATTTCAACCATCGACGACCCTGGAGCACAGGGCATAGCTTCAGCAGCGGTGCAAAAAACCCGATAGGTGGTGGTGAAGTGGCTCCAAGGATAGTATGCCGATCGCACTCAATAGCTTGTTGCCGACCTGGCCATCCTCCTCGATTGACCTCCTATCAATCACCTTGCCACCGGTGCCATATACGACCGTAGTCCGCTTATGTGCTCGACTGTGCCCTTCCAAATCAACGCACACCGTCGGCCAACCAAACATCGCTGCTGCAACCCTTGTGGGGGTTATCGGCTGTCGGACTGTCGCAGAATAAAGCACGAGCATACACGGTCTGTTGCCAACCGCTTGAAATTGAGGCCATGAGTCGCCGATCTTCGACCGGATGCCATCGCATGGACCTGGTCTGTTGGATATAGCCTGACCAGTACCTGCATCCGCCTCAAACTCTTTCACCTCGTAGACACCTTGGCACTCACCTCCGCTTCCCAGTACGTGAAAGTCAAGGACCTTGCATCCGTAACTCGGTTGAGATTCGTATCGAAAGCCATTGTGCCGGAAGTAGTCCGTTAGGAGCACCTCAGATTGTGTCGGACAAGTGCGTGTTGCCATGGGAGATTGTACAGGATGGAGCAAGGTGTACGCAATGTTCTGGGCAGAACATGACCCTTGCCAATTGCACGTTTTGGTCGACCACCTGTCATTTTCCTTGCGAGGTTCTAGATTCCTTCGCAGCCATCTATAGTGGTGACGCGCTGAAGTTGCTTCACTCTTCCATTTCAGACATGCATGTTGGTGCGATGGCAAACGTCGATATCCTCGCGAGAGCCTGCTTGATCCTCTCAAACACCCTGTCCATATCAAACGGCGGTCGGCCGTAGATCTCTGCATGGGCGGGATTCTGTTCCACAGGAACCGGCTCGACATCCACTCCGTACACAGTGCCCGCGGCGCCATGCGTTGCTGTCAGTCCACGCACATCGCCTACCTCCAGTGACAACACCGCAGACTCGCTCTCAAACCTCATGCGCGTGTCTTCCGGACCGTTGATACACAGGCATGCTCGGTCAACAGATGGTCGGCGGAGTCGGTCATTGAATGCCGTGCTGCTGATGCGCATACGGCCCGCTTCATCCACCGGGAAACAGCGCGAATCGTTCCTCACAGCTCGATAGAGTGTCTCATCGTCCGCGACTAGGTCTTGTTCCGTAGTTGGCCGCAATCCTAGGCGGCCTCTAAGCGGTCGGCGCAGAGCCAAGCCCACAGGGTCCCGAAGTCGGACATGCGAGCCAATTCGCCGTCCTCCATCTCGGAGTTAATATCGCTTCCCCACGACTTCAGGTAGTCGATCCTGCACTCTGCACGTACGAAGACCGTCAGACTGCGTGGTCCTTGCCACCACTCCAGGATGATCTCTCCGCGCTCGTTTGAGCCCACATGGGGACATGTCCACCGAATACCTCGTGCCATTGCAACCGCGTGAAGCACGCCCAGCACCTCTCGGGCAGACGCCAGAATCTCCACGCTTGGCGCCGGAGAGCCTCTCCCGTCCCAATTGTCCGTCAACAATGCAAGCTCGTCGAAGGTTGCAGCCAGTCGGCGCGAGGTAAGGGGGTGATCCTGCTCTGGTATGACGAGAATAGGCACGAGCCTCACTGTCTCGTCAGCCTCCTCAATGAGCGCAAAGCGCTTCCCTGAGAACCTGGATCCGAGCGCGATGCGTCCCTTCTGATCCGCCACACGAAACTCAGTCATATCGCCATACGGATGATGCATGATTGTCCTCATCTTGCTTAAGACCATGTGCTGTGGGATTATGGGTCCATCCCACCTAGATAATAACACACCTCGAAGCCTAAAGCAAGACAAAGCTAGCCCTCGTCAGACGCTGCGCAAAACTCACGCTCGCGAACAGCCTCGTATGCCCTCGCTCCAAGCGTAGCGCCGATGCACGGGAACACCACATAGAGCCAGAGTACGGCAATCGCCTCTCCTCCCGCGAAGAGCGCCGGACCCAGGCTCCGCGCCGGGTTCATGCTGCACCCAGTGAGCGGTCCGCCAAAGAGCCCGCAGAGTGCGACCGCCGCGCCAATGGCTAGGCCGGGGACTGCTGGGTTCGCACGCTTGTCGGTGGCCGTTCCCACGATGACGAACATCAAGAAGGCCGTGAGCAGGACCTCAATGACTCCGGCCTGCGCGATGCTGACAGTGGGCACGGTCGCCCCGAACCGAGCTGCAAGTGCCTGCTCGGGCAGCAGCACGCGGTGCAGGCCGCTCGCAGCCACGGCGGCAAACGCCTGGGAACTCATGTAGGCGGGCACCTCACTCCACGAAAAGCGACCAACCGACGCAAATCCGAGCGTTACGGCTGGATTGAAGTGAGCGCCGCTGACATGACCCACCGTGTAGATTGAGGCGCAGACCACCAGTCCGAAAACCAGGTTGACTGTAAGATGCCCTGCGGCCCCAAAGCCGGTGGTTGCTATGGCGCCGCAGCCGAAGAAGACGATGGCGAAGGTACCCATCGCTTCGGCAAGGCACCTGCGCGATAAGTCGCTCCTCACTCTCGTGCCTCTAGCCGGTCGAGCAAGCTCTCTACTCGCGTGGCAATCTCGTCGCGAATGGCGCGCACCTCTTCGATTGGCCGGGCCTTTGGGTCGTCGAGCCCCCAATCCTCGGAGACCAGCATTCGAGCGGGGCAAGCGTCTGCATCCACGCCGCAGCCCATGGTAACAATGTGCGAAGCCGCGTCCGCCATCGGCTGCGTGAGCAGCTTCGGGAACTGGTCGGTGAGGCGAACTCCCAGCTCCGCCATGACTTCAACCGCAATCGGTTGAACTTCCGTGCCTGCGGCGGTGCCCGCCGAAGCAGCGCGGACGTTGAGTCCGCGCGCCTCGGCGCGACGGTTGAACAAGGCTTCCGCCATCTGCGACCTGCCTGCGTTGTGGACGCATACGAAAAGCACTTCGGCCAAGGCTCAGGCTCCCGGCTTCACGGCGCGAATGAAGGCGCCCATGATTCGCCCGTCAAGCTGTGCCTTCTCGTCCGGAGGTAGAGCTGCCACGGCTGCCGAAGTACACGTCTCGGCCTCCAGGTCTGCGAAGAGGTACCGCCGGGTCGGCTCAATCGTTGCATCCTGGAACCCCGCGACAGCGAGCTTGGCCAGGTAGTCCGTCCTCTCAAGCGCTCCCGCTACGCACCCCACGTAGGCTTCCATGTCCGCTCGCACGGCTGCGGGAATCTCGCCGTCCACCACCACGTCGGAGACTGCGAATCGTCCGCCCGGCTTCAGCACGCGAAATGCCTCCCGCAGCACTGCGTCCTTGTCTGCCGAAAGGTTGATGACACAGTTGGAGATCACGACATCTACGCTGCCGTCGGGCAATGGAATCTCCTCGATGTGCCCCTTCAGGAACTTCACGTTGGTCGCGCCGGACTCCGCCTTGTTCTTCTCGGCGAGCGCGAGCATCTCGTCCGTCATATCGAGGCCATAGGCGAATCCGGTCGGTCCCACGCGCCGAGCCGAGAGCAGCACATCGATGCCCCCGCCGCTGCCCAGGTCGAGCACCGTCTCGCCCTCTGCGAGCGACGCAAGCGCGGTGGGGTTGCCGCAGCCGAGCGAGGCCAGCAGGGCCGCCTCCGGAATCTCGCCGGCCTCGGACTGCGAATAGAGGTCTCCGGTGATCGAATCTCCTCCGCAGCAGGAGGTGCTCGCGTTGTCACTGCAGGAGGAACTGCTGGAGCCTCCTCCACAGCAGCTTGCAGCGCCCTTTCCCTCTAGAACGGTGAGAGCGGCCTCGCCGTACTTTTGGCGAACGAGACTGCGAACATCTTCGCGATCTGTGAGTGAAATTGTGGTCACTGGATTCTCCTTGGGTGTGCAGCACGGCTCGGGCGTCGTCGAGAGGTACGCAGCGATTGCCGCCACGTGCGCCGGGTCGATGCTGCAGATGCGCTGCTTGCCGCGCCGCTCCATCTGGATGAGGCCGGCTTGACGCAGCTCTTTGAGGTGATGCGAGACGGTGGAAGTGACGCGGTCGATGCCTGTGATGGTGCAGCAGACCTCGCCGACCGTGGGACCGGCCAGACAGCGCGCGTCGCCGGATTCGTCTACAGACACCGGACCCTCGCACTGTCGCAGATACTCGAAGATGCGAAGCCGGGTGGGGTCGCCGAGAGCTTTGAAGGAGGCCGCGAGGCCTGCCTCCGTGATTGGATCGGTCATGGTTAGTCTCCTCATTTCGTCATCCATCGAAGTAATTATACGCACATGAATCGTAGTTGTCAAGTATATTTCGCGAAATATCGAAATATGGTCTGGAGAAACCAGCCACACCCTTCGACTGCGGCTCGATACGGCTGAGCCGCGCTCAGGGCGAACGGATATTCATGGCTTGCTGCTGACATCGAGGCGGCCCCTCTAGACATGCGCTTCCGCGGCTTCGGGCGGAGGTGTGATCTGGCGAAGGGCGAACCACACTCCAGCGAGCAACGCGATCACGCCCACCGCTTGAATCTGCCCAATCGCCTCGCCAAGCAAGATCCAGGCCAATACCGACGCAAAGAGCGGCTCGAGCAGCGTGGCTGCGCTCACCGAGGCTGCCGAGAAGTGCCGAAGGCTCCAGTTCATGAGCGTGTGGCCCAGAAGCTGAGGTATCGCCGCCAAGCCGACAATTGCCCACCATCCCGCTGCCGCTGCCGGCAGGATTGCTCCAGGTGCGCCAATGAGCGCAGGTACCACCGCCACAGCCGCTGAGGGATAGGTCCAAGCCACCACACGGCGCGTACCAAGGGTGGCCTGCAGGTCCACTACCAGGAGGAGGTAGCCCGCAATTGCCACGGCTCCGAGCACGGCGAGGCCATCTCCCAGGGACAGACCGGATATCTGGACCGGTCCGCCCTGAAGCGCTCCGCCGGTGACCAACATGTAGGCTCCCGCCGTTGCAAGCGCCACTCCGCCCCAGAACGCACTCGAAGGCTTTCGACGCAGCAGCAGCCATTCGACCACGCCGGTCCAAAGTGGTACCGTACTTACGAGCAGCGTGGAGCGAACTACGGAGATGGTTTGGAGCGAGGCGAACCAGAAGGCAAAGTGCAGGCCGAGGCACACGCCTGCCGCGATCAGGCGGATGCGTTCGCTCGAGCTGAGCGGCCTTTGGTCGGTGCCACGATGAACCAGCGCGAAAGGAACCACGATACACGATGCGAGGAGGAGCCGCCAGAACGTGAGCGCTGCTGGACTGACGCCGGCCTGCAAGCCATATCGAGCAAGGATGGCGGCCGAGCCCACTGCGAGCTGCGCAAGAAGGAGCGCAGCAAGGGGAGCGCTTCGCGAAGGGGTCATTGCTGAGCGGCTCCGGGTGACGTTCTTCGGCCTTGCGGTCCTTCGACTGCGGCTCGATACGGTCCTTCGACTCTGCCACGATACGGCTGTGGCAGGCTCAGGATGAGCTGAAATGCCGCGCTCAGGGCGAACGAACTCAACAACAGCTACCTTAGTGGCGCTACAGCCTCACGGGCATGCCGGTTCGAATGCTCTCGTGCGCGGCCTCGGCGATGAGCGTGGCGGCGAGGCCGTCCTCCGCCCCAGCGAGCGGACCACGTGCCTCCGAGATCGAGGTGCCGGACTTCACCCGCGAAACCGCCCGCCCAAACTCCTCGATACTTTCGATAACGTATCCGCCCAGCCGCAGCCTGCCCTGCGAATCCTCATACTCGCGATTTGCATTCGAGTTCCAGGCCTGCATGCCCGCAGGCTCGATGCAGCTTTGCGAGCCGCGAGACTGCGAATCGATCTCCCACAGTCCCTCGGTTCCAACGAGACGCAGACCCTGATTCACAACGGCTTCAAACGAGCGCGGCAGGACCCAACTTGTCTGAAACGCCACCTGAGCCCCGCACTTGAAGGTGACGTGGGCGGAAACACTGTCGAGCGCATCTATTCCCATTGCCGCGAGCTTTTCGTTTCGACCCTTGGCATAGACTTCAACGGGCTCCGACTTCAGAATCCACCGCACCAGGTCGTAGAAGTGAACTCCTAGAAACCAGGCAGGGCTGCTGCCGGAGGCCCAGTGCGGGAACCAGTCGAGAGGGACCTCAATGCGGTCCTCCATCCAGGCGTAGCCGTAGAGCACCTGTCCCATCTTGCCCTGGCGCACCGAGCGTTCGAGCGCGCGGTGCTCAGGGTCGAACCGTTTGTGGAAATCGACCGCAAGGAGCACGCCGGCCTTCTTTGCGGCGTCGCGAATCTCCCGGCAGCCGGCAGACGTGGTGTCCAGGGGCTTTTCCACCAGCACGTGGAGGCCACGACGTATCGCCTCCAGCGCCATCTCGCGATGGAGGTGGTCCGGGGTGCAGACCACCACGGCGTCGAGAGACTCGCGGTCGAGCATCTCGCGATAGCTCGTGTAGCCGGGAACGCCGTACTCGGCGCACTGCTCGGTGAGGGCGGCTTCACTTTGGCGGCAGATCGCCCCGAGCTCGGCAACTCCGTCCCACCCAAGCTGCCGAAGCGTACGGAGGTGAATAACGCCAAACTTGCCGCCGCCGATGAGGCCGATTCTAGAGGGCATGGCGCGCTAGAAGGTGTAGTTGCCGACGTTCGCCTTGTCGAAGACGAGCGGCGGACCGGTGATGATCTTGTTGAGCTTGCCGATGGTTCGCTCGCCCAGGTCGCCGGCCTTGAACGTTGCGCCGGGTTCAGCCTTGATCTCGCCCTTCAGCAAGCCCACGATGAGATAGCCGCTGAGGTAGCCCATGTCTACTGGGCTCCAGAGCGCGAACTTCTCCACGGTACCGTTCTCGATAAACCCCTTCATCTGGCTGGGAGTGCCGAGCCCGGTGACCTTAATGCGCGAGGCGGCCTTCGCCGTCTCCACCACCTGTGCGGCGGCTGAGATTCCCACGCTCGTGGGAGCAAGGATGCCCTTCAGGTTCGGGTGCTTCGTGAGGAGCGCTTGAGCCTCTGTTGTGCTCTTTTGCGCTTCGTCGTTTCCGTAAACGATCTCGACCAGCTTCATGCCCTTGTACTTAGGGTCCTTCAGCGCCTCTTTCATTCCGGCTATCCAGTAGTTCTGGTTCGGTGCGTCCGTGGTGGCGCTCAGGATGGCAAACTCGCCTTGATAGCCGATGAGGCTGCCCATCAGCTCGATCTGGCTCTTGCCGGTGATATCGAAATCCATTGGCAGAACGCCCGCGTCGCGCCCATCCTCGTTCTTCTCGAGGTCCGAGTCGATGCAGACGACCTTGATTCCCTTCGACATCGCCTCCTTCAGCGCCGGCTTTACGGCATCTGTACTGTTCGGCGAGATGGCGATGGCGTCCACTCTCTGTTGGATCTGCTGCTTGATGACCTCTATCTGCGACGTAGCCTCGGCCGTTGCGGGGCCAACCATGTTGAACTCGTAGCCCAGCTCGTCGCCGCCCTTCTTGAAGCCCTCCACCACCGCGTCGAAGTACGGATTTCCGGTATTCTTTGGGATATAGACGATGCGGTACTTCGCGCCTGGGGTCTTGCCGCCGCTCGTCATGCCGCCGCTTGAGGCTCCATCGCCTGCCTTGGGCGCCTGCTTGTCGCAGCCGGCAGCCGCCAGGGCCATTGCGGCCAGGAAGAGTGAGAGCCGTACAGTTATGTTTCGCATCGTTGCCTCCTTGGAGCTTGTCGCG
>VFKD01000412.1 GCA_009885735.1 bacterium | reverse complement strand
GATGTCTCAACCCAAGCAGCAGAAGCGTGGCAACCCAAAGGTCGTCAGCGAGAGACGCATTCGCCTCTTGGTTTATCCGACCATTCATTTCGCGAATTACTTCCGGCAGATCTGCCGCCCGAATGTCTGCGACTGGCGCCAAGGGCAGCGTTCCCAAACCGCCGTGGAGCAGTTCGTCCACGGAATGTTTCCACACTCGCACAACTTGATACCGAAAGTCGATCCGCCCTCCGGCGAACGGAGTTCCTTCGGCAAACCGGCCAGTCATTCCCGGTCCTCTTGCCTCCTTACGGAGCAGGAACGCGATGGAATGCACAGGTACTTGATGCCGTCGCCGCAGAGCGGCGTTGTAGAAATGCACTCGCTCGCCGAACTCCAACTCAGCACTCGCCTGCATCTCCAGATGTATCACGCACGGCTCTGGCTCCGCGACTCGAAGCACCTTGTCCGCCGAGGCAGTAACGGACGAAACATCGGCGTCCACCACGTCGATGTGCCCGCACCGAATCCCGGCCAGCGCAAGCCAATCTTCTGGATAGGATTCTACCAGGTGTTTCGTCGCGGAATCGAACGGCGTCGCCATAGAGCTAGTATAGCATAGCTAGGTCGGTGCGATCCTCACCGCGACTCCATCAGGTCGTTGAGCAAATCCGCCCGCCTACAGCGGCCCGGGCGACCAACCGCGCAAGCCGCCGATGCAAAAGGGCCAGCGAGACGCCTCGCCGGCCCCTTTGAATCGCCTCCAACAAAGCCTCTAGCCCCGAGGCAGCACTATGTACATCACGGGGCCCGTGGCCTCGCGGACCGGATAGATCGGCGGCGGCGGGAATGGCCGCGACACTGCCGTCGATATCGGGCCAACTGCACTCTCCGCAATTGCCTGGTCGATACCTTCGGGCTGCCGAGACAGCGTCACGGCCAACGTTAGGCAGGCCAAAACCGCTGTGATTACCAACTTCTCAATGTTTAGTACTTTCATCCTTGCTCACTCATCCTCTTCATCATTAGCCCTTGCGCTCTTGGCGGGGCCGGTTCGGTGTCTGCGCGTGTTCTCGACTTATTAGACGAGGCAAGTGCCTCTTGGTAGCGAGATTTCGCGATCAGTTTTTGCGTGTGTTGAAGATTGGACGGACGAGGGGACCCCAGCGTTTCGCGCCTGTGACAGAGTTCACAGTCCTGTACGGCATGCCAAAAAATGGGCGCGCGGATGGCCGCACGCCCGTGTTCGAAGGAAACTGTTGGGTGAAAGATACAGCGTCCGCTTGCGCTACAAGGGCGCCTCGTCGGAAAGCGGGCGGACGAGTCGGGTCAGGAAGTGCAAGAATCTCTCCAGGAACGTCGGCGCACCGGAGGACGGGCTTGTCTGCGAGAGGGTCGTGTTCATTTCGTTTACTCCACTCCTGCCAGCGTGTGTCTGGCCGGCGGCGGCATCCAGGTCGGGTCATTCATTGCGAGGTTATCGAGGCCAAGGAATGCGCCCAGTTCCTCGTCGGTGTGTCGGTCAACAAAGTCGCTGAATCTGTCGTCATCGGTCCGCTCGCCCCGATAGGCAACCAGCAGATTCTCAAGGGCATAGCCGACACGTGTGGCAGGTACCTTGCGCTGAATTGCGCGCGTGAACTTCGCATCCGGTCCAAGCCTGCCGCCGAGGCAGACATCATACGCCTCCACGCGCTCATCACCCACCTTTGCGAGGCAGCCTTGGAGGCCGATGTCGCCCACATAGTGCTGGCCGCAGGCATTCGGGCAGCCGTTCACATTGATGCGCAGCTCCTCGTCCCAGTCCAGTCGGGTCTCTAGGTACTCAACGATAGTCGCCAGCCTCTGCTTGGTCTCGGTGATGGCCAGGTTGCAGAACTCCGTCCCCGTACAGGCCACGCCGGAGCGCCGGAACGGGCTCACATCCCACACGAATCCGGCATCCAGGAGGGCCCGCTTCGCGTCCGAGATATCCTCTTCGGCGATGTTCGGAAAGAGGAGATTCTGCTGATTCGTCGTTCGGACGTTTCCCGCGCAGTAGCGGTCTGCAATGTCGGCGGCGGCGAGCATCTTGTCGGCGGTGAGCCTACCTCCAAGGACCACCGTGCCTATCCACGAAAGTCCCGCCTGCTGCTGCGAATGGACTCCCAAATGGTCGTGCCCGCGCGACTTGGGCTCGTCATCCGGCGCAGCGGGCTCTGGAGTCCATCCCAGGCGCTCGGTGAGCACCTCCAGGAACTTCTCCGCGCCCCAGTCCGCCACCAGGAACTTGAGCCGAGCGTGGTTGCGGCGCTCGCGGTAGCCGTGGTCTCTGAATATTTCCGTGATGCCACGGGCTACATCCGGAACCTGCTCGGGCCTCGCGAAGAGATTCAGCCGCTGGCCAAGATGCGGCTGCGTCGAGAGTCCGCCTCCCACTCGAACGTGAAACCCGATCTCCTCGCGGCCGTTCAGCCTGCGAACCAGAGCCGTGAACCCGACGTCGTTTATCTGCGGCTGGTGACAGAGGTGCGCGCAGCCGGCGATGGAGATCTTGTACTTGCGCGGCAGGTCGCTGAACTCTTTGTTGCCCTGGAAGTAGCGCGTCACCTCTCGAATGAGCGGGCGTGCGTCTATAATCTCATACGGGTCGATGCCGGCTACCGGGCAGCCGCAGATGTTGCGCGTTATGTCGCCGCAGGCGCCCACGGTGCTGAGTCCCACCGAACTAAGCCGCTGGATAACCTGGGGTATCGTCTCGATGGTGAGCCAGTGGTACTGTATGTTCTGGCGCGTGGTGATGTCTGCAATGCCCTGGCCATAGTCGCAAGCGATCTCGCCCATCACGCGCCACTGAGCGCTCGAGACGTCGCCGCCGGGCAGCTTCACACGCATCATGAAGTGGCCCGCCTTGGGCTGCTGCTCGTAGACACCGTACCAACGAAAGCGCGTCATGTCGTCCGGAGTGATGGTGTCGAAGCCGGACTTGCTGTATCGCAGAAGGTCGGGCCAAACGTCCAGCCCGTCCTTCTCTTGCTTTAGAATCTCTACTTTGTTTGCCATTTTCGCCCTCGCTGAACGTGCGCTCCCGCGCTTCCCAGCGGCTAGTACAAATAAACCTGACTGAACTAGTCGGATTAGTATGGTTTAGATTATACCACGTTGCGAGGAAGAGTCAACGCAACAAGAATCCCGGAGCGCGGGCGTCCCGCCCGCCAGGGACGCATCAAACCGCTAAGCGTCTGTCATGAAATAAGCAGTTTTGTTTTTTGTGCAAGATATGCCACAATGAATTATGGATACTGAACCTATACGACGGCGGTTTGAGCTACTTGCCCCATTT
>VFKD01000591.1 GCA_009885735.1 bacterium | reverse complement strand
CATGTCGTTCGGGTCCGTGGAGGCGGGCCCATCGCGCCAGAGCCACCGCATCATCTCGGGCAGTATCGCGCCGCCGAACTTCTGGCCATGCAGGTTCATTCCCCACGTGAACGTCATATCGTAGCCCTTCTTCTGGAGAGCGTCCTTCAGGCGTACGTTTTGCAGGAACCAGTCCCACTTCTCATCGTAGACTCCGTTGCGAGTGCCACGATTATCGTTGCGCCCATCGCACAGAAAGATGCGGATCGGCTTCTTCTTGCTTGCGAGCACGCGGTCCGCGTAGACGTGCCCGCCACGTATGTTCGTGAAGCTGCCCACGTTGCTGAGCACCTTGCGGAACTCATTTGGACGCTCCCACGCAACCATGAACGCAGCAATCGCGCCCGAGCTGGAGCCACCAATGCCGCGCATCTCCGGGTCCTTCGAAATGTTGAACTCCTTGTTGAGGGCAGGCAGAAGCTCTTCGGTGATCACCTTGGCATACCTGTCGTTGGGAGTGTTGTACTCGGTTCCGCGATTCGTGAAGCCATCTCCCCAACCCACCTTCGGCGAGGGCTCTTGCTGCTGGGGAGTGCGGCCAGGGTTGATGAAGACACCCAGCATCACTGGAATCTCGCGCCGGTAGATGAGGTTATCCATCACATTCTGCGCCCGCATGTCCCCGTTTTCGTCCTTGAAGGCCTGGCCATCTTGGAAAACCATGAGCGCGGCTGGAACCGCGGGGTCGTACTGCGCGGGAACGTAGACCCAGTAGGTGTGCTGCGTGCCGGGGTAGACCTGGCTGGGCAGCACAAATGGCCCGCGGATCTCTCCCTTCGGTACTCCCTCGTGGACCATTGAGTCCGGTCCCAGGCGGTACTGGGAATCTGGGCTCGGTACCGACGGCCGTTGTGAAAGTGCAAGCCCTGCAATAGCTGCAAGCACAAAACCAGCAGCAAACGATGAGTTCACCTTCATCCGCATTCTCCTCACAATTCGGTCGGGCTCGCCTGCCGTCGGGCAAGAATTGCCAGGCACAGCGGCGGCAGATCTCTTGCTTTCACCGCCGGCTCCGAGAGATCGCCGTATGGCGTCCCATCCAGGGCGATATCTTGAACACTCAGAACATCACATCCTGCCTCGGTGAGAGCAACAATGATAGCCGCCAGCGCATCTGGTTGCGACGTGTTGTTGACTGGCGATAAGCAGCACTTCGGCGCCCTCTTTGGCAAGCGCCTAATGGGTGTCAGAATCGAAACGCCAGGTCGGTTTCTCGCCGCACGCAGGTAACCGCTCAACAACTCGTGGGGACAAGCCCGAGACTCTCGCTACACCTGAGGCACGCGGCTCGTCAACATTCCATAAGTAACCGCGGTCTCCGGTAGACTCATTGCCGCACACGTCGTGAGGTCTCCTGGGCTCCTCCCGCGAACCCGCTTGCTTCGGAATCCGCAACCGCAACCGCACCGAACGCCCTCGTGGCGGAATATGCAAACTACTCTGGTGCAAGCTCAGCACGCGACAATGGCTAGCTGATGTATGTCCATACGTCGAACTACAGGCTCAGAACCAGCCTAAGCTTTGAATCCACTCCCTTCATCTCCCGAACATCGAGTGCGCCAAGCCTCCGCTGGACACTTGAGGCGTGAATAGTTGCAACCTTGTGTAGGCGAAGCACCGATGCAACCTTAAAGCCCGATCCAAGATGTGCAGGAGACTGAGGATCAATGGGCATGTCGCTAGCCAGCATGACCTGAGGCGCCACAGACGATATGTAAGCCACAACAACCTCCGAGCTTGGGCCGATTGGCCCGGCTAGCAACAGGACCGGTCGAAGCTTCATTCCCGGCGCATCGCCAAACGGGAAACCCGCTAGGTAGATCTCACCGCGCTGCATGTACAGACTGCCCATCGTCAAGTGTGTAGATATCCTGCTGCACGTCGCTCAGTTCCTCGCTCCACTCGTGGGCAAGGCCCTTTGCCCAAGCTCGGCCCGTCTCATCTTCATCCTGCTCAGGAGTCAGGACAATGACTCTGACTTTGCCAGGTAGAATGCTGGCAGGTACCGACACTGTGAGGCGCCGACTGGAATCGACGTCCGCAATCAACTCAATTGCTCTCATCTCCTGATCCTCCCAACACCTCATCTAAGTCGTCTTGACCCCTACTTGGTCGCTCGCGAGGGTCGCAAACAATTATACATGGCTCGCGACAGTTGACTGGCGTGCATGGAGCACCCTCGCGTGTGCGCATGGGCTGATGTATGCGCCTTCCGGTTCGTTCGCTAACCGGCAAAAATCACAATGCAGTTTCATACAGACTTTTCCAAGTCTCCCGCGCGATCTGCAGGTTCTCGTCGGCTGGGACGACCCACACCGACACCCGGGCCTCGTCGCCGCTGATCCGATTCGGCTCGCCAGTGTTCTCAGCCTCGTTTCTCTCCGAGTCTAGCGCGACTCCAAGGAACCGCAATCTCCGGCAGATTCTCTGCCGCATTTGCGGAGAGTTAGCGCCAATCCCTCCTGAGAATGCAATTGCGTCCAAGCCTTCTAGCGCGACAGTGTACGCGCCGATGGTCTTCGCGGCGCGATAGGCAAAGACCTCCAGCGCAAGCTCTGCGCGTGCATCGCCCAGAAGAACTTCGCGTTCCAGGTCGCGCACATCGCTGCTGCTGCCGGAGATG
>VFKD01000608.1 GCA_009885735.1 bacterium | reverse complement strand
TGGCCCATTGGTCAATTCCTTCTAGGTAACTGTCGCCCGGGAATAAGTACGCTGAGCAGGTGAGATGGCTTATGCCGTTCTCCGCGCCTCTGTGTCTCTAGCGCAGCGGGTGGTTCAATGACCCTTGCCGTTCCTGCCTCCTGCCTCCCGCCTCCTGTCCCTCGTCCCTCCCGCCCTCGCCTGTACCGCCTTCAGGTACAATAGCCCATTCCTCGCACGCAAGGGCAGATTGGCACTCCAGATGGTCTCTCTCGTTGGTCTCACTTCCGCGGATATCGCTGGTTTGCCTGCGCTTACCGGGTGCCCAGGATACCGGGCAAAGCAGGTGGCCGACTGGGTCTATCGTCGCTTCGCGGGGTCCGTGGCCGAGATGACGAACCTTCCGGCCAGCCTCGTTGCGAAGTTGGCCGAGTCTTGCACCCTCTTTTCTTCTACTATCGACCATGCTGACGTGGCGGATGACGGCACGGTGAAGTACCTCCTGCGGCTCGCGGACGGCGAGAAGGTGGAGTGCGTCTATCTGCCGTACGAGGCCCGTGTGTCCGTCTGCCTCTCCTCGCAGGTGGGCTGCCCAGCAGGCTGTACCTTCTGCGCAACGGCGAAGGGCGGCCTGGTTCGAAACATGACATCGGGCGAGATTGTGGAGCAGGTTCTGCAGATTCAGCGAGAACAGTCGCACCGGCGGATATCGCACGCCGTCTTTATGGGAATGGGCGAGCCGCTGTTCAACGTCGAGAACGTCGTGAGCGCCATTCGAATTCTGCACGCCGAGATAGGACTCTCCGCCAGGCACATCACCGTTTCCACGGTGGGAGTGCCGCCAGGAATCGAGATGCTGGCAGAGCAAGACCTGCCCTTAACTCTGGCTCTTTCGCTGCATGCGCCGGACGACGAACTGCGCCGAAGCCTCATTCCGACGGCCCGGAAGTGGAGCCTTGCGGAGATCTTAGAGTCTTGCCGGATGTACCGGGCCAAGACAGGGCGAGACATGACTTTTGAGTACTTGCTGCTTGGCGGCGTGAACGATTCCGAGGAGCAGGCAGCCGCGCTCGCAGTGCTGCTTCGTGGCATTCCCGGAAACGTGAACCTCATTCCCTTCAACTACGTGGAGACTCCCGAAGGATTCCGCCGCCCGGAGCGCGAGCAGGTGGCGAAGTTTCGGCAGGCTCTCGAGGTTCGGGGCAGGCGAACCACCCAGCGGATGGTGCGCGGACGAGCCATCAGCGCAGCCTGCGGACAGTTGCGCAGCCTTCGGTCGAGGACCGAGAGCCCCGGAGCCCTCTCCCTCGTGGAGGTATAATGGGTTGCGTTGGAAACCGAAAAGTGTCCGCTGGCCGCGTATGTGCCGTGTTGACGGCGAGCGTGCTCATGGGAGCAATAGTGGGGTGCAGCGC
>VFKD01000246.1 GCA_009885735.1 bacterium | reverse complement strand
GGGTCGACCCGGATGCCGCCCGACGCTATCGCCAGCGAAGCGGGCAGTAACGAATGACAGACCTTCGCACCCTGCTCGAAGCAATCGGGCCGGGCGGGCGGCCCGTTATCTCGCCTCCCTCGTGGCCTGCGTCCGAGGGGGTAGACGCCTCCAGCGCAATTCACGGAACCACTGTCATCGCTGTGAAGTACAAAGGCGGCGTCATCAACGTGGGCGATCGCCGGGCCACCGCGAACTACGCCGTGATGTTTGATCGCGCCGAGAAAGTCCTGCCGATCGACGACTTCACGCTGCTCGCCATTTCGGGCGCATTCGCCAGGGCGATGGAGGTGGTGAAGTACCTTCGGCACTCCTTCAAGTACTTCGAGCGCTCGCAACTTCAGCCCATGAGCCTGGACGGCAAGCTGACGGAGCTGGCGAAGGTGATCGCCGCGGGAGTGCCGGCTGCCCTGCAGGGCATTGGTGGCGTTATTCCTATTCTCTCCACGTTCGACCCAAAGGAGAACGCGGGCAGAATCTTCTTCTACGATGGCATGGGGGCGAGGTTCGAGACAACCGAGTTTGGCGCCGCAGGTTCCGGGAGCACGCAGATTCGAGGCGTGTTCGACTATATCGTGCGGACGAAGGGGCCGTTCCACCAGATGAGCCGCGCGGACGCTCTGCGCGAGGCGCTCACGCTGCTGGGAATCGCGGCGGACCTGGATGCCGCCACCGGAGGCTGGGCGAAGCACCTGCCGCTCGCCAAAACGATCGACGCGGACGGGATTCAAGACGTACCTCGGGCAGAGCTCGAGGAGCTGGTGCAGTCGATTGATGGGCCGGATGCGCGCGGGCGGTAGTGCTTGCGAACAGTCCGTTGGGGAGCCTACGCACTGAAGTACGCGGCAACGATTGCAAAGTCCGCCTGCGCGGACTCCATCCTCAACCCGCGCAGGCGGGTTTTGCAATACCAGAGCCGGGTTTCAACCTGAGCCGGAGCAACCGCTGCGCACGGAAGTCCTGGCGCAACATACGACACCTGGAGAAAACATGGGATTCTTCCCTTTCGACGCAAATGAAGCTATTCGCCACCGCCGCGAGTTCGCGGAGGAGGGTCTGCGCGGCGGCAGCCCGGTTGTGGGAGTCTCGTTCGACGAGGGCCTCCTGCTTCTCACCGTGCGCAAGACCCAGCGCAAAGTCTTCGAGGTCTATGATCGTCTCATCTACTCCGCCATTGGCAATCAGTCCGATGTAGAGGCCATTCGCGTCGGTTCCATTGATGTGACGCATCGGGAGGGTTTCGACCGCAGCCCGGATGACGTCACGGGCCAGCGCCTCATCGGTTTCTCGTTGAGCCCTACTCTGAAGCGGCTCTATGGAGATTTCACCGGCGCGCTGCCGGCCGTCATTCGCGCGATGTTCGGCGAGGTGGGGTCTACTCCAGAGGACGACACGTTCTACATCCTCAACTTCGATGGCGAA
Organism: bacterium; assembly: GCA_009885735.1. Lineage (GTDB taxonomy): Bacteria > Armatimonadota > Chthonomonadetes > Chthonomonadales > CAJBBX01 > VFKD01. The sequence goes on along the minus strand of VFKD01000246.1, from coordinate 14,388 downwards.
TCGACTATCTCGCGAGGATTCGCAGCCGTGGGCGGAACCGCACGGGCAGAGGACAGAATGGCTCTCTCGCTCGTTGGAGTTGGGCCGAAGACCACACGGGCACAGGCGCTCGACCGAGCCCTTAAGGCATGGGGTGAGGGCGCGCTTGCGGGAAGGGCTCGCCGCTCGAAGCGCAAGGATGACGACGATGAACCCGCCTCTGACGAGAAGAGCGAGGACGAGCGAGCAGCCGCGCTAATACGGGATGAGCTGAAGACCGCAACTCTGGAGGTGGGCGTGCTGGACCGCGGAACTCAGCGCGAAAGCCGGTTTCGCCTGCTTTCCTCTGCCGATCTCGCCGACGTGATGGCGACGTACAGATAGGCTAGGACCGCGCATGGAGAAGCGAATCTTCGGCATTGAGACCGAATTTGGCTGCCTCGTTCGAGACCAGTCGTTTGGTACGGCCGAAGAGGTGGTCGAAGCGGTAAAGGACCACGTCTTCTACGAACAGCGCCGCGGCGTAATCGACCTGCACGCGCGCGACTACGCTTTCGAACCGGCTCGGGCCGGCGGCTTCCTCCGCAACGGCGGGCGACTCTACATTGATGCCGTAGGCAGCCACGAAGAGTACGCCACTCCCGAATGCTGCGACATTCTGGACCTCGTGGCGCACGACAGGGCGGGGCGGGCAATCGTCCAGCAGGCGCTTGAGGCTCTCGAAATCTCCGACGGCGTAAGCTTCCACAACAACGCCATCGATCACTTCGGCGGACACACGTTCGGCTGCCACGAGAACTACCTCGTGCAGCTCGACGACCGAGTGTTCACCGAGGCGCTCGGCGCACTTCTCCCCTTCCTGGTGACAAGGCAGATATTCGCCGGCTCCGGCCGCGTGGGAGGCCACAGGCTTTCCAGACCCAGCAGCAAGTCGAACATCATGACGCAGAGCGAGCATGAAGTGGACTACGTCTGGGTGAGCAATTTCTATGGCGTCGAGATAGACCCCACGGTCGATTTCCAGCTTAGTCAGCGCGCGGATCACATTGTGAAGACCATCTCCTCGCGCGTTCGCTTCAACCGGGCCATTATCAATCCCAAGTGGGACAGCTACTACAGCTACTCTAATCTGCATCGGCTGCATATACTCTTCGGCGAATCCAACATGAGCGACTATGCGCTAATGCTCAAAGTGGGCACGACGAGTGTCACGCTCGACCTCATTGAGATGGGGCTGGCCCCGGACGATATCGACCTCTTGGACACGCTGGAGACGCTGCGCACCGTCTCGCGCGACGCATCCTGCAGGTGGCTCGTACGCCTGCGCAGCGGCCACACTATTTCGGCTATTGACCTTCAGCGTAAGTTCCTCGCCGCAGGCAAGGAGCACCTTTCAAAACGGGACCAACAGACCGACATGGTGCTGCGCGAATGGGAGCGCACCCTGGACGATCTCGAGCGCGACCCGATGTCTACGGCAGACCGCTTAGACTGGACTGCCAAGAAGAAGCTCTACAGCGAGTTTCTCCGGCAAGAGGGCGGCTCTTGGCACGACGACATCATGCAGAGCCTCGACCTTGAGTATCACAATCTGAACCCCAGCGCCGGGCTCAGCGCGGGCCTCGAAGAGAACGGGTCCCTGAGACGCCTCACCACGGACGTTCAGGTGGCGAACGCAATGCAGAATGCCCCCTCGAACACGCGCGCGGCGGGCCGCGGAGTGGTGGTGAACGCCCTGCTGGATCGGCCTGGAGCGCGATATGTGATCGATTGGGACGCTGTGTATGTCGAGCGCAACCGCCAGCTAGACCTCAAGAATCCGTTCTATACATACGAGAAAGAGGCGGCGAGATTCATGCGCGGGGTTGGGTGAGCGCTGCCAGCTCGGTCGCAGGGCCGCGGGGCTTGCCCCGCCCTCCCGCAATGAACGTGTACTGAAAGCGGAATACTGTACAATGTAATTCTATAGCACCCAAGACATGCACCAGAGGTGCCGTGAGGAAGCCATGTCCAAAGTTGTCAGCGTCCGGCTGAAGGAAGACCAAATCGTCAGACTCGGACGCCATGCCGAGCGAATGGGCAAGTCGCACGGCGAGGCTGCAGCCCAGTTCATCGAGGAGTCGATGCGTGAGGCAGAGTTTCGCCTAATAGAGTTCAGAGACACCGTACTCGGACGCCAGCCCTACATGAAGGGCTCGCGGCTTGGCGTGTGGCAGATGATCGACATCGCTCGCGACCTCGAAATGAGCGCCGAGCGCACGGCCGAGTATCTGCAGAGGCCGTGCTACTTCGCTCAGGCCGCGCTGGACTACTACCAGGCATATCCCGAGGCGATAGACAAGGCTCTGGCGAAGGTCGACGCGATTGGGTTCGAGGAACTGAAGCAGATGCTTCCAAACATTCAGCAGTTCGTGGTTCCCGAGTCATTCGATGCTGATAACACAGCGAAACCGTGCTGAAGTTCCTTTTGGACGAGAATTTGCAGCCGGAGATCGTTGATCGGATTCTAGAGAAACGATCCGAGATTGGCATTGTCAGCGTCCACACTTGGCGAAACGGACAATTCCGAGGTACGAATGATGAAGTTCTTCTGTCCGAGGCTACTGCATTTGGATTAACGATCGTGACTCATGATATTGGAAGCATCCCATCCCTACTTGTAAGGCTGGCAAGCGTTGGCATAGACCACGCCGGAGTAGTGTTCGTCAGCAAGAGATCTCGTCGAGCCTTTGATATCGGAAAAGCAGTCAACGGCCTTATTGCGCTCTGGGACAGCGAGGGCGGATCCGACTGGACAAATCGAAGCGAGTACCTCAACTGGCCGCCACTGCGATGACGTCAAGGTGGGACTTGGTGTAGGATTCAACTGTTCAGTGGGGGTCGGAGGACGGACGTGAGCACCTCGCGTCGCTGCATTATGCTATTACTTCTGCTTGCCCGGACGAGATTGCGAATGCCGCCATCCAGGCAGCAATGTGAGGAAGCAATGACCAAAGTAGTCAGCATTCGACTTCAAGAAGACCAGATCGTCCGCCTCAAGCGCCACGCCCAACGAGTGGGGAAATCGCAGAGTGAGGTCGGCGCCCAGTTCATCGAGGAGTCGATGCGCGAGGCAGAGCACAGGCTGATCGAGTTTCGGGACTATGTGCTGGGGCGTCAGGCCTACATGAAGGGCTCGCGACTGGCTGTGTGGCAGATGATCGACATCGCTCGCGACGTTGAAATGAGCGCGGAGCGAACGGCGGAGTACCTGCGGAGGCCGTGTGAATTTGCCCAAGCCGCGCTGGACTACTACCAGGCATATCCCGAGGCCATCGACAAGGCGCTTGAAGAGTTCGATGCAATCGGGTTCGAGGAGCTGAAGAAGATCCACCCTAACATCGAATTGATTGAAATCCCGGAGTCCTACTATCTCGACAATTGTGCAAAGTCTTGCTGAACCTCGCGTTGGATGAGAATCTTCAGCCAAATATCGCCGACTAGTTCTACATCGAGCAGCCTAGAATCGCGACAATATATGGTGATTGAATAGGAGCACGTACATGATTGAAGAGACACTCAATGTCGCTCGCAGCCAGATCGGCCAGAAAGAGGTTCCGAAAGGCAGCAACCGAGGCCCGATGGTGACGCAGTATCAGCGCGTGACCGGCTACACGTTTGACGTGCCTTGGTGCCTCTGCTTCCTCTACTGGTGCGCCGAGCAAGCCGCACGGAACCTCGGCTCCTCGAACCCTCTGCTTCGTACCGGAGACTGCGACACCATACTTCGGTGGGGCCGCGAACGCGACATCGTCTTCACGGAGCCGAAGGTGGGCGACTTTGGCCTGGTGATGGCCAGCGAGACCGATGCCACCCACATCTTTGTGGTTGAGAAAATCACCGGCGCCAAAATGACGACCATTGAGGGCAATACCAACAATGACGGCAGCCGCGAGGGCTATGCGGTGCTAAGGCGGTCGCGAAATCTTGCGCCGCGCTACCGATACCTTCGTTGGAGTGCCCTTGCCGAAGCCCCGACGAAGACCTACTCGCTCTCGGTGAACGGCCAGAGCCTCGGTGAAGTGCAGGCCATTCGCGGCGTTACGCGCGCTCCGGTTCGCACAACGGCGGTTGCAATGGGAATTGGGAACGCAGAAATCGCCTGGGACGACGAGGGGCAGGGCGTGGCGATTCGCGGCAAGCTGCTGCCCTCCGCAGTCCTGCTGAAGGATGGAGTCTCGCTCGTTCCGCTGCGGGAGCTGGTTACGTTCGTGGGCACGGTGCTCAACAAGCCGTTCAATATTACGGTTGCAGGGACGAGCATTTCGGTTAACGGCTAGGTCGTTCCTGGCTGCACCGATTGGGGGCTTTCACTGCAATGCGCTACCGCGACGGAACCATTAACGTGTTGCGAGGACATTAATATGGCAACAATATCTGGCTTTTTGTTGATGGTGTTTGTGCTGAACGTTCCAAAGGATTCGGCATCAAAAGCTGAGTTTGCACGATTGTCTGGTGGGTGGAAGATAGTGCAGGTCGTGGAGAACGGAAAGCCAGACGACAACACGGGCGGACCCACAACAGTGATCTTTCGATCAAGTTCTGACACATCTCCCCTGCCTGCCAATGCCCTGTTGTTTCGCGGCGGCCTAAAAGCCGCACGGACCCGGAAGCTCATAACCATCAGGGAAGTGTCGCTATTGGGCCCGGGCGAAGAGCAGGCGGACCGCAAGACGGGCAGTTCTGGGAAAGATGCCGCTACGCGATCGCAAACGACAGTTTCGTTCCTGTACCGGATTACCGGAGACACAATGGTGCTCCTTATGCCGGATGAGGGTCACCCGAACTATGCGTCGCCAACCAGCTTCACGACCTCCGCTAAGAATCCTGGAGTTGTCTTCAAGCTTCGTAGGGAGCGCGCAGGCCCAAAAGCGAAGTAGGTCTGCTTCCTGCGTCTCATCCTCATACGTCCCATAGGTCCCATAGGTCCTATCAGACCTATGGGACAAACCACCCCATCCCACCCATCCCATGCGATATCCATGCACATCTGCCGAGAATATGTGGAAGAAACTCTGCAGTACAGACCAGGAGAGCTTTGCATGGCGACGGAATATGTGCAGCATTTCGGTATGGTTGAGACTCCGTTTGCTCGCAACCACGACCCCCGGTGGCTCTATCTCTCTTCCCAGCACAAAGAGGCGATCATCAAGACTCGATGGACCATCGAGGAGCATGGCGGCCTTGCGCTGGTGCGGGGAGACGTGGGCTTAGGGAAGTCTTTCCTCATAGAATACTTGATGACGGTTTGGCCAAGCCAGTTCGGATGGAACTGCGCCAAGCTGCAAAACACAGGCACGATCTCCTCTCCGCGAGCCCTGCTCGCCGAGGTACTCGGCGCATTCGGGCTCGAGCCGGACGCATCGGCCCGCGTGATGGCTACGCGGCTGGAGAACTGGCTTCTCGCAGAAGCGTATGAGAACAATAAGACCGTGGTGCTCTTCATCGACGAGGCGCAATCGATAGACTCGAGGGCGTTTCCGGTCTTGAGGGACCTTGTCAATCTTGAGACGCGAGAGCGCATTCTGCTGCAGATAGTCCTTTCGGCGCAGCTCAATATCGACCGGAAGCTGCACTATTTCCCAGCCCTTCAGAGCCGTATAGCTTCGGTTACCACACTTGAGCCACTGAGCGCCGAGGAGACAGACGGAATGATCCTGCATCGGTTCCGACGCGCAGGTTCGATGGATCCCATTCGGCTGTGCCCAGCGGAGACCTCCAAGGCTATCTATTGCGGAACGGGCGGCGTGCCGCGAGATGTGATGGTACTCACCGAGGCGACGATGAAGGAAGCCTTCCTGCGAGACTCAGAGCGACTGATGCCGGAGCATGTGCAGCGCGCGCTGGACGACATGGCCGGACGAAGGCCGCGGCACCAGCAGAAAGCAGCGTAGCAATGGCGAACTCCACCGACATTCCGAACGACGATACTCGCAGGCGCAAGCTGGACGAGCTCTTCGCGGACGAGCCCTATCTCTCCGCCACTATGAAGGCGCGCCGCCTGCATGAGAAGATGAACGACCATGGCGGAAACGGCGGCCTCGGTGAGATACCGACGAAGGCGTATGTCGAAAGCCCGCCCCGGCCGGCGCTTTCCAGGGAGCCTCGGCGACCGCAAGAACAGGGGGAACCGATGGTGAGCCTGCAGATGGCACGCTCGTATCTGCGTGACGGAGGTGGTTCGGCCGATCTGGATTCGGACCTGAGTGAGCGGCTTCGCGCGTTTAAGACAGGCGAGCTTGCCCAGTGGATGAAGGAAGTGACGTTCGGCGCCGGACGATAATCGTCCGGTGTCTCTTGGGTCCGCAACTACGAATAGGAACTGATGCGCATGTTGATCTATGCAATTACTAGCCAGAAGGGTGGAGTGGGAAAGACCACTACCGCCATCAATCTGGGCGCGGCTATCGCGGAGCAGGGCAAGCGAGTCCTGCTCATCGATCTCGATCCGCAGGGAAGCCTCACCGCAGGCGTGGGCAAGGCCCCTGGAGCAGTGAGTATTGGAGACATTTTGCTGGATCCGTCCCGCATTCTGGACTCTATCACTCCGTGCGCGGGCGGAATGAAGCTCGTCCCTGCTTCGGCTCATCTCGCAAACGTGCTCGTTGAGCTGGACAGTTTCGAGAGTCCGGCGTTCCAGCTTCAGCGTGCTCTTGCGGGCGTTAAGGATCTCTTCGACTATTGCATGATCGACTGTCCGCCGTCGCTTAGCCATGCGACGACGAACGCTATGACCGCGGCAAGCGTTGCGCTGGTGCCTCTGCAGTGCGAGTTTCTATCGCTCCGCGGACTTGCGGATGTGACGGAGATCACCGCCACGGTGAAGGAGTCCACGAACACAAATCTGCGGATGCGCGTGGTGGCCACCATGTTCGACAAGCGCACCATTCATGCACAGGACGTGCTCCGCGAGGCCAGGGCGGCCCTTCCGGGCCTTGTGTACGAGTCTGTTATTCCGCGCACAATTCGTTTGGCGGAGGCGCCGGCCGTTGGACAGACTATTCTAGAGTTCGCTACAGATTCAAACGGATCATTCGGATACCGCGCTCTTGCGCAGGAAGTTCTGGAAGAGGAGAGCAGAAATGCAACGACGGGACGATATACGGGCGGCGATGCACAACCTACTTACGCCCAGCGCGCGGCCTGACACTGCACGCAGAGAACGAGCCGTTCCGTCGCATACACAGGCGCCTGCTGCAGAGCCATCCGGGCTGCTGACGGCTGGGCAGCAGAGCGTTCTGCTCGACATGCAGGCCACGCTTCGGCGTAACGGCATTGCAGCCGAGACCGCCGAGATACTGCAGGCGATGATAGACGCGCTGACGGCGAGGCCGAACCTGTGCAAGGGGCTTCTTGCCGTCTATTTGCTGGAGCCTCGAGCCTAGCGGCACGAGCCTGCTGCACCGATGGGGTCGAAGTGAAGGGCGCTTGCGGAGAACCGCAGGCGCCCTTCTTTGCGGGTCCTGCAGGACCCGACGCGCCATCGGGCGAATGATGAACGCAGGCCGGTCACCATTCGGAATAACGACACATCGCCGGGCCGTCCATCTCACCCAGGAGCGCAACATACGATGAGCAGCATAAGCAGACGCGAAGCAGTGGGCCTGCTGGCAGGTGCAGCAGCGGCAGTGGCGGGAGGAAAAGCGCTTGCGCTGCCGGAAACCAAGCGGCGCATGATGATGTCGGTGTACAGCCCCGCAAACAAGCTGTTTGAACTGTCGGCCGAGGGCGCAATTGTGTGGGAGCACACCTACCCGAGCCTCGTGGTGATGTTTGAGCCGCTGGCGAACGGCAACGTGATGTACGCCTATGCGGGAAAGCCTACCGGAGTACAGGAGGTGAACCGCGAGAACAAGGTCGTGTGGGACTACGTGAGCACCTGCGAGGAGATTCTCGGCTTCACTCGCCTGCCGAACGGCAACGTCCTCGTGGGAGAGCAGGGACCGTGCCGCGCGGTTGAGGTGAATCGCGGCCGAGAGATTGTCCGCGCCGTCCCGCTTACCACCCAGGAGAAGGGCGCGCATCGCCAGGTGCGCCACATTCGGCCTGTGGCCGGCGGCGGCTTCCTCGTGTGCCACGAGGGCGACTCGACGGTGCGCGAATACGACAAGGACGGCAACGTGGTGTGGGAATACAAGGGCGTGCCGAACGTGTTCGAGGCGATGCGACTCAAGAATGGCAACACGCTCATCTCGTCGAACCCGCGCGTAACCGAGGTGAACAAGGCGGGAGAGACCGTGTGGGAACTCACTCGGCAAGATGCTCCCGACATCGAGCTCACCTGGCCCACCAGCATTCAGCCGCTAAAGAACGGCAACCTGATCGTGGCGGACTTCAAGCGCGATGCACAGGGTAAGGGCGCGCATGCGTTCGAGGTTACGCGGGATAAGAAGATTGTCTGGACCTATGCGGACCATAGCGCGGTGAAGATCCTGACCTGCGTGCATGTGTTCTAGCCTGCACTATTCGCGTTGCTCATAATAGCGGTACACACTGGCAAACCGTCATTCCCGCATGCCGTTAGCGGGAACCCAAGCAGGAATCCAGCTTTGCCCTTCTGGATTCCAGCTTTCGCTGGAACGACGGCGGACCGCCGCCTCGTTCATGACTTAATCGAGCGAGGCAGTCGGTCGATGGGCGCAGTCGCGTGTTATAGGGCGCAGCCCCTTCCTTCGCAAAGAAGTTGCGCTATTCCATGGTAGGGTTGTTGACGCGAGTGTCGGAGTGCTTGGTGTAGTCGATGTTGCTCATGGGTGGGACTTCTCATTGGGTTGATGGGACGAATGGGACTTATGGGACGAATGGGACAAATAGGACATCGCGGAGCCAGGCCAGCATCATTTACGTCACTCGGGACAGTGGTACAGACTCCGTCATTCCTGCATGTCCTTAGCAGGAATCCAGGTTCGCTCTACTGGCGCCTTGCTTCCGCAGGAATGCCGATAAAGCGCATACACCGGCATGAATTGATCAGGCTACTCTGTTCGTCTTGAGGAGCGCTCTTCAAGGCGGGCGCGGGTCATGCGCTCGCGCAGGCCGCCTTCTTTTCTCCAGGGCCCGAATCTGCTGATCGAGCAAGTAGTTCGCCTGGTGGCTGAGGCAGATTATTGTGTTGGCGGCGGTCTCAGCACCCTTCTCCTCTATAAGTCTCTTATAGGTCCCATAAGTCACATGAGTTCCATCGGTCCCATTCTTCCCACTGCTCATCTTCCTCACCGCAAGCGCCTTCGGGTGCTCCTTTGGCTAGAGCGCCAGGTCCCTGATCCGAAGGAAGTCCCGATAGTCTGCCAGGAGCTCTTCCAGGCTTGCGCGGGTTGGCAAACCGTCATTCCCGCAGGCCGTAAGCGGGAATCCAGTACTGCTCTTCTGGATTCACGCCCTTGCTGAATATCGGACCACCGACTTAGAGGTGCCCGAGGCCACGCTTCCCTCAATGATGTTCTGCTTGCCGGAGCGAGCGGCCTGCACCGTCTGGTCCACGGTGCGGTCGCGCGGGCTCAGGAGGCTCTCGCAGAAGCGAACTGTCGCGTCGAAGACCACCTCGGCGCGCTGGTTGGAGAGCAGGTTCTCGTAGCCGCCATGCGGCGGGATGAAGTGGGTGTGCATTGCGTGGGGTTATCCCGGCTGCCTCGCCACCACAAGCGAGAGTTGTTTCGCCGGTGCAGCAAGGTGCGCCGGATATTGGTCCCACGTCTGCCCATCTAGTTCGCGTCCGGTTCGGCTCTTTACCACCCCGCCCCACTGCTTGAAGAAGAACGCGACACCCTGCTCCTGGCACTGATCTCGAATCTGTCGCACCCACTCAGGCTTCATCTGCCTCGCGCCAGGACCAGACTCTCCGCCGACGATAGCCCAGTCAATGCCATTCAAGCCCAGGTCCCGAAGCGGGCCTATCAGTGGTTCCAACGAGAGGAACTTCACCCATGCACCAGATCGACGAAGTTCATCAATGCGCCACGTCACCTTGGCATTCTCCACGCTCACACCCATCCAAATATGCTCCCTCCAAGGCAGGAATCGGCTCAACTCTGCAAGCCTGTCCGCACGCTTCGTCAGAACTTGGTACTGGTGCCAGTCTGCCTGGTTCATGGTTTCAAACACCTGCAGAATGTACTCCACCGGTACATCCTCGTGGAAGAGGTCCGACATAGAGTTGACGAAGATGCGCTGCGGCCTCTTCCACTTCAACGGCAGGTCGAGCATGTGCGGCTGAAGCGTCAGGCGAAACCCGTTGCGGTAGTTCGCCTGACCCATCGCCTTCAGGCGCTTCGACATCCTCTCGGCATAGCAGTGCTTGCATCCCGCGCTGATCTTCGTGCAGCCGGTCACCGGGTTCCAGGTGGAATCGGTCCATTCGATGTGGGATTCAGCCATCTCTCCTGCCTCTCTATGCATACTTCCGGAAGATAGCTTTTGCAATCTGGTGTGCGGTTTCATTCGCAGATGCAAAAAACAGGTGGTAGACAACTCCGCCCTGGTTGTTGCGCATCGGCATATTGCAAACATAATTGAAGCCTGCCACTGTAGATAAGCGCTTACTATATGCTTGCACCACATGTGCTATCGAGGTCTTCACGTCGACGGCGCCGTCAAAGAGTGTAAATTGTTTCGTATAAGCAATACTACTCCAAGTCTCATCGCCCCAGAATCTCGTCATTCGAGCAGAGTTTCGAGGGTCAACACGCGCACTGTCATGCCACAACGCGTTGCGATTCATATCCATGGTTGGGAAGTTCAGGAACATATCAACAGTCTTCGACCGTCCAGCCGCTGCCACGAGGTCCCAGTCCAAATGCAGGCCGTATGGATCCAGTATACAAAGTCCACGCCTGTAGTCCTCATAGCGGACGCGTTCGCTAATCAGACGGCAAAGTATTTCGTTGCAGTCATCTTCATATACGAATACTCTCAGGTCGGGCCGCGAAGCAGCAAGCTCGCGCAGGCTATCTGCCTTACCTGAATTGAGGTCGACAAGATGGTACTCATAGAAAGGGGGATCTACACGTAGAGCATTCCACGGGCTTCCCGGCACGATGTCCTCAGATGACTTCGAGATGTGCAGTCCCCCTCCGGCAAAGCCGTCGATGTAAACGTGTTCGAGTCTTGGTTGCTTTGTAAGTATTCGGGAATACGCAGCAGCATACTCCTTGATGATCGAAAGCTTCACCTCCGACCAGTATCCAATCTCATCGAAGCGAAACTCAGCCACCAGTCTCCTCCAGTCGCGCCGTCATGCTCTGCGCCCTACATTCCCAGAGATCCCGCATCTCCACTAAACGACCACCGTCCCAGCCCGCCGTCGTTGTTCACTGCGGGGACCCACACCGTCTTCGCCGTACTCACCTTCGCCTCTGTATCCCGTTCTGCCATCAGTCCCTGTCCTCCGCCTTCACCATCCACAATCCACTACTCACTCTCCACTCCCCCGATCCGGCGCACCTCTCGTTCGAAGTCGCTTTCGTAGGCTTCATCCTGCTTCACACGGAATGCGGCGTACCGCTTCTCGGCAACCGCCTTGGCAACCTCGGCGGAAACAGCGCCTGCATTCGTGAGCACTTCGTACCCATTGAAATTCAGGAAAGCGTCTAGCCGCTCAACCCAGTCAGCCATGCGCATGGGAACCTGCCTTGCTGCCTGGTTCTCGGCGTAGTCCAGGTACATGCTCACGATCCGGTTGAGTTCCGTAATCTCTCGCTCGATTAGGAAGTTCTTCGCCACCGAGACGTCTGCCTTGAGCACCTTTCCTGTAGGCGCGTTCTTCCAGGTCGTCAAGCCCATCGTCGGCTTGGCGGCGTCGGCCCGCGACGAAATGATCTCGGCAGCCGTCATCCCACTTACAGCCCAATGCAGCTTGTTCTGCACTGTGGCGAAGAACGTCTTGGTTATCTCGGCGTCGGCGTCATAGTCAATGCTTGCCTGCTCGTAAAGGTCCGTGATCTTGAGATAGAAGCGCCTCTCGCTGGCCCGTATCTCGCGGATGCGCTCCAGCAAGTCGTCGAAGTAGTCCTTGCCAAACCTCTTGTTGAGCTTGAGCCGCTCGTCATCGAGCACGAACCCTTTGAGGATGAACTCCTTCAGGGTTTGCGTAGCCCAGATTCGAAACTGGGTCGCCTTCGCGCTGTTCACGCGGTATCCGACGGAGATGATCGCGTCGAGATTGTAGAACTCTATCTCGCGCGAAACGTCGCGCTCTCCCTCGCGCTGAACTCTTCGAATTTTTCGAACAGTTGCCTCCACACTCAGCTCGCCAGACTCATCTATCTCCTTCAAGTGGTAGCTAATTGTGTGGACTTCCACATCGAACAGATCGGCAAACTGGCGCTGGTTGAGCCAGAAGGTCTCGCCCTCGTACAGGACCTCGACCCTGGCCGCCCCTGCGGCAGTGCGATAGAGGAGGATGTCGCCCTGGATGAGATCAGGCTCGTCCATTGCGCGCGCCTCCGGCCACTGCCGCCCGAATCTCCGCCTTACAGTCCCACGGATCCCTCACTTCAACAAACGCCCATCGCCCCAGCCTGCCGTGGTTGTTCACGGCGGGGACCGACACCGTCTTCGCCCTGCTCACTTTCGCCTCTTTGTCCTTCTTCTTCTCGCCGGTCACCTCGACGATCAGGTTTATCTCGCCCTGGCCCCGTGCCACGCTTCGCCCGCCGTTCTCCCCCTTTAGGGGGCCGGGGGGTATCGTTCCATGCCCTACCTCCTGCACCACCACGTGCAGGATGTGGCACCTGTCGTCGCGCGTGCGGTAGGTCGGCTCAGGCTAGGGAGAGTTCAGTATTGGGTTCTCGATCACGACGCTGACCATCGTTCTGCGCTGCCCTTCAACTCGATCCCGGAGCGGTAACGTTCACCGCATTATACAGAGCTTAGGTCTCTTCGTCTACCAGCACGGTCCTGCTGGGGTCCATCAATTATGTACTCGTTCCGGTGTGGCGAATCCGGAAAGGAGTCCTGAATCCCTTCTGTGTCCCTCGCAGCCTCTGCCGCCGTTTCAGCACTCTTCTCCTCTACAAGTCACTTAAAGGTCTCATCCGTCCCATTCTATCCACTGCTCATCCTCCGCACCGCCAGCGCATTCGGGTGCTCCTTTGGCCACGGCCCCAGGTCCTTGCTCCGATTGAGTATGGAACCATTCCGCGCTAATCTTCGTCAGTACGGTAGACTAATGTCTACTTCCGTTTGAGAGGAGCCCAGCCCATGCCCCGCAGAAGAGTGCCGCGCCCTGTTGAGACGTCCATCGGCCCAAAAGCCTCGCCAGTTTGGGGACCCCGCTCCGGAACGCCGGATCTCATGCCGGATGACGAGCTCATCACCACGCACCAGGCTGCCGCAATCCTCGGCATCAGGCCTGATGCAGTATCTGGGCTTGCTCGCCGCGGCGTCATTCCGTGCTGGCAGAAGCAGCCGGGAAAGCAGGGCTCGCCGCTGAAGCTGAGTCTGCACTACGTGGAGCGTCTGCTGGACAGGCCGGACTACCAGCGAAGGCGTGAGGTATACAACAAGCGATACACGCAGGAACCGCGCAGCTTTCAAGCCGCATGGGAGGAGCACGACATTGAGCCAACGCCGGTGAATGGACCGACAGAGTTCTCTACTCGCGACCGGGGACTCTTCTACACGGTTCGGCAGGCGGCAGACATTCTTGGAGTTGACCGGACGGCTGTTCGTCAGCTTATCTGGAATGGCCGCCTGCAAGCCGAGCGGCGAAAGCAGAAGCGCAAGCGAGATGCATTTGGTAGGCTCCAGTTCGGCGGCGGCACCCGCTGGTGGTTCATCAAGAAGACGGACCTGGATGCGCTGATGGCCGACCATGGGTACATCACCAAGCACCGGAGCTCGAAGAAGGGTGTCATGCCGGAGGCGAGGGAAGCCAGGCAACAGGCCGAGGAAGAGAAGGTGATGGAGCAGTTCATGCGCCTGCGCCGGCGCAAGCCGTGCGGGTGGACTTCGCGGGCAAATTGGAGAGACACCGGCTGGGTGTGGGGGATTGGTCCGGACTGGGAGCTGCCCCGCATTGGGCACGACCCTTCCTCGCCTCCCGCTGGGCTGCTGACGCCGGACGAGATGAAGGAGGCGCTCGTGAACGGTCCCACCGGCTTGGAGGATCTGCTGTGGAACGAGTGGGGGTGCATTTAGGGCGACCCTCACCCTAGCCCACCCGCTCATCCTGAGCCCTCGACAGCCTCACCGTCGACTTGGCCTGCCCTGAGCTTGCCGAAGGGTCGAAGGACCTCGGCTAGGGAGAGGGAGGAGGGCAACGGCAACGGCCGTGTCACGGGGAGACGCGGAGAAGGGCAAGGGCAACGGCATTGAACCACCCGCTCCGCTAGAGGCACAGAGGAGGGCCCCGGCGCATAACGCCGGGGCCCT